>NZ_JBFBGL010000003.1:0-206207 GCF_040684635.1 Amycolatopsis sp. NPDC089917
ACTATGTCGATGTGCTCGTCTACGGCCTGCTCCGCTCAGAGCATCATCCCGAAACTCCATGAGCACTCCTCCCAACCCGTCCAGAGTGAGGTTGGAAAGGCCCATCACCGGACTTCCGCATTTCGCGTGCTCCCGCCGGAAACAGTGGAAACCGTGCCCTCGGGGCACACTCGAGAAGATTCCCCGGCCGCCATCCACAAAGGATCGTCGCTTACTTCCTAAGTATTAACCGATCTCATCCTCGCAGCGGGCGCGGAATGGGCGCGCCGGATTTAAGGTCGGAGCGACCAGGACGATCGAGTGTCCCGGCCGCCGCCCCAGCGGCCGTCATCGGCCACAGGAGGAAACATGATCGAGGCGATCGGCCTCACCAAACGATACGGGAACACGGTCGCCGTGCGAAACCTGTCGTTCGCCGTCAAGCCCGGAAAGGTCACCGGGTTCCTCGGCCCGAACGGGGCGGGAAAGTCGACGACCATGCGGATGGCACTCGGCTTGGACAATCCCACTTCCGGCGAAGTCCGGATCGACGGCGAGAAGTACCGAGACCTGAAATACCCGCTGCGCAAGATCGGCGCGCTGGTGGATCCGAAATGGGTGCATCCGAACCGCTCGGCGCGGGCGCATCTGGCTTGGATGGCGCGCTCCAACCGCATCCCCGTCCGCCGGATCGACGAAGTCCTCGACACGGTGGGCCTGACCGCGGTGGCGGGCAAGAACGTCGGCGGGTTCTCGCTGGGCATGTCCCAGCGGCTCGGCATCGCCGGCGCGCTGCTCGGCGACCCCGAGATCCTGATGTTCGACGAGCCGGTCAACGGGCTCGACCCCGAGGGCATCCTCTGGATCAGGAACCTCATGCACCGCCTCGCCGACGAGGGCCGCACGGTGTTCGTGTCCAGCCACCTGCTCTCCGAGATGTCGCTGACCGCGACCGAACTGGTCGTCATCGGCAGGGGCGAACTGATCTCCCAGTGCAGCACCGGCGAGTTCGTGGCCAGGGCGTCCGACAACTCCGTCCGCGTCCGCGGCCCACAGCTGCCCCGGTTGCGCCAGCTGCTCGCCGGAATCGGCGCGAGGATCGACGACGTCACCGACGAGGCGGGCAATGCGCTACTCGTGTCCGGATTGGACAGTGACGGCATCGGCGAAGCGGCGGCGGCCAACGGCTTGGTCCTGCACGAGCTGAGTCCGCAGCGGGGCTCGCTCGAGCAGGCGTTCATGCAGCTCACCGGCGACTCGGTGCAGTACCAGAGCGACCCGGGCGGCAACGCGCCCGATCGGGCCCCGGTCTCCGGGACCGACTGACTTCGAAGGGACTTCACCCATGACACTGCTCGCCGTCGAACGCATCAAGCTGTTCTCCACCCGCTCGCCGTGGTGGTGCATGCTCGCCGCGCTGGTGGTCACCGTCGGGATCGCGGCGGTGATGAGCGCGGCCTCTAACCCGGTCACCATCTCCGGCAGCCAGACCGGCTACACCTTCGGCATGGCCGTGGTCATGGTGCTCGCGGCGCTCGCCGTGACCACCGAGTACCGCTTCGGCACCATCCGCACCACCTTTCAGGCCGTCCCCCGTCGCGGCGCGGCGCTCACGGCCAAAGCCGTGGTCGCGGGGCTCCTCTCGGTCTTCGTCGGCCTGCTGGCGGGCTTCGGTTCCTGGGCGATCGCGAAACTGCTCTCGCCCGAAGCCGACCTCGCGCTGAACAGCACGGCCAGGTGGATCAACGTCGGCGGGATCAGCGTGGTCTACGGACTCGCGGCGGTCATCGCGGTCGCCGTCGGCATCCTCGTCCGGCAGAGCGCCGGCGCGGTGTCGTTGCTGCTGATCTACATGCTGGCGGTGGAGAACCTCGTCCGGGTGATCCCCACCGTCGGAGACAAGATCTACGCCTGGCTGCCCTTCACTGTCGCGGACCGGTTCATCAGCGGAGCGGGACAGACCACTTCGAGTTCCCCGCTCAGCCCAGGCTGGGCGTTGGCCTACTTCGCGGGTGTCGCGGTGGTATCCCTCGCGATCGCCATCGCGGTGGCGAAGAAGCGGGACGCGTGAATCGCGCTCGACACCAGTGACACGGTGTCACACGGAAGTGATGACTCGCGCGCACTGGCAGGCGCCGCCCGGCGTTGATGGAATCCGACCATGATCCTCCACAGGAAGGCCCGGCGATGACGACCCGTATTCTTTCGGCCGCCCGGAGGCGCCCCTGGCGTTCCCTCGTGGCCGTGACCACCGCGGCCGCGCTGGTGGCCACCTTGACCGGCGCCGCCTCGGCGACCGAGCAGGCGGGCGCCACGGTGGCCACCGCCGACGATCCGGTCACCCACAAGGAGAACAGCCGTGTCCCCGAGGGCGCGGCGTGGACCCAGCACTACTTCCCGTCGTCGGACGGGTCCACTGTGGAATTACACGCCGACGTGCTGCGTCCGGAAGGCTTGCCCGACGGGCGGAAACTGCCGGTCATCCTCTCCGTCGGACCTTACTTCGGGCACTCGGGTCAGCTGGACTTCGAGCATCCCGCGCACACCGGCCCCTCCGGCCGGTTCGGCGACCTCGTCGAAGGCGCCGATCTGCTGGGCCGCGGCTACGCCCTCGTCATGGTCGACCTGCGCGGGTTCGGCGGCTCCACCGGCTGCCTCGACGCCACCGGTCCCGGCGACCAGGCCGACATCAAGGCGGCGATCGACTGGGCGGCGAGCCAGCCCTGGTCCACCGGCGCGGTCGGCATGTACGGCAAGTCGTTCGACGCCATGACCGGCTTGGTCGGCAACAACCTGAACCACGACGCCCTCAAGGCCGTCGTCGCCCAGGAACCCATCTGGGACCTGTACCGCAACATCCGCTCCAACGGCGTCCCTCGCACCACCGCCGTCAGCGTGTCCAACGCCTACGAGAAGATCGCCACGCTGCCGCAGCTTCCCGACGACGACTCCCGTTACCGGGCCGCCGCCGACTACGAGAAGGCGCACCCTGAATGCCTTCTGACGAACCGGTTGGGGTACCAGACCGCCGATCCGGACTCGGAGTACTGGAAAGCCCGCGACTACGCGAACCTGGCCAAGGGCAGTGACACGCCGCTGTTCTTCACCCAGGGAATGGCCGAATGGAACACCGAACCCGAGGCCATGCAGGAATTCCTCGCCAACCACCAAGGACCGGAGCGCGGCTGGATCGGCCCGTGGGATCACGTGCGCGGCAACGACCGGGGCGAGGACGGGCGGTTGAAGATGGGACGCGAAGGCTGGTTCGCCGAGACGATGTCGTTCTTCGACCAGTACCTCAAAGGCGTCGAACCCTCGGTCCAGTACCCGAATTACGCCGTCCAGGACAACAACGGCGCCTGGCGCGCCCAGGACACGTGGCCGGTGGTGAGCAAGTCCGCCACCGTCCCGCTCGGCGGCGGTTCCTATGTGGACAGTGGTGCCGAAGCCGGACCAGCCCCGGACGACAGCTTCGTCCACCGGTCCGCACCACTCGGGCAAGCCACCCGGGTCACCGGCACGCCGCGGATCTCCTTGAACACCGCCCGGGGCTTCGGCACCGTCATGGTCCGGCTCCACGACGTCGCCCCGGACGGCACGGCGACCGTGTTCGACGAACAGGTCTCCACGATCGGACCGGGGAACACGGCCTTCGACTTCAAGGCCGCCGACTGGACTCTGCCCGCCGGTCACTCGCTGGCCGTCGAAATCGGCACCACCCAGGCCAACGTCCTCGGTGACTGGCTCGACACCCCCACCGGGAACACGATCGCCATCACCGGCGCCGAGATCGAGCTGCCCTTGGACAGTCCGTCCGACGACCAGGCCACCCCCGGCGCGCGGGCGCCCTACCTGGACACCTATCTCCTGCTCAACAAGACGAAACCGGCCACCGGCGAGCCGTCCTTCACCCTGCCGCCCGCCACTCCCTGACGCGGCGTCCCGTGAGGCGTCGGAACAGGTCGTGAGTGGGTAGAGGTGTCCCGTCGGATGCCAAGTCCGTGAAGGCCTCCTTGAGGGCCCCTGGGTCACTCAAGGAGGCCTTCACGGACCGGTGTTCGGGGTCTGCGGAAGTTCGGCAGCGGCGGGTCCCGGCGCGATCCGCTGGTGATGGGTCACTGCGGCGCCGGTTCCTTCGAGTGACGTCCCAGGCTCCCGATCGCGGCCATGATCAGCACGACGCCCACGACACCGGCCACCGTCAGCCGCTCCCCCAGGAAGACGACGGCGATCACGACGGCGGTGACCGGCTCCAGGAGGGTCGCCACCACCGCCGCGCCGCTGGGGGTGGTCCGCAGGCCGGTGAACAGCAGCGCGTAGGCGAGCGCCATGGTCACGGCCCCGAGATAGCCGATCAGCGCCCACGACCCGAAGTCGGTGGTCCAGATCCCGTCGCCGCTCGCCAGCGGCACGACCAGCCCGGCGGGAACGAGGACCATCGCGGCGACGCAGGTGGTCGTCGTGGTCATGGTGAGCGTGTCGAGCCGCAGGGACAGGGGCGCGGCGGCTTCGGCGGAGAAGGCATAGGCGGCTCCGGACACGAGCGCGGCGAGCACTCCCGGAACCGGGTGCGGCACGTCGCCGCCAGGGCTGCCGGCGACGCTGACCAGCAGAAGCCCGGTCACCGCGATCGTGACCGTGAGGAGCTGTCCGAGGGAAGGACGGCGGCGGCGCCGGACGCTGCCGGTGATCAGCAACAGCACCGGCGCGAACCCGAGGCACACCACGGTGGTGATGCTCACCCCGGTCCACAGCACGGCCACGAAGAAGAACAGTTGGAAGATCGCCGTCGAAACCCCGACAGCGGCCACTCGCCGCCGATGCAGGCGGCCGAGCCGCACGCAGTCGCGCAACCGCCGCATCGCGGCGGCCGCGATCACCAGGACGACGACGGCGACGAAGGCCCGGTAGCCGCCGATGGTCAGCGGCGAGAGGCCCGACGCGTCGTGCACGACCGGGATGGCCGGGCCGATCGTGCCCCAGAGCACGCCGGCCAGACACACCAGGACCAGCCCTCTCACCTGACCGGCAGGCGCCTGAACAGGCGGGGTTTCCGTTGTCGCCACACCGCCAGCATGTCAAACGGGCTTGGGCCGGGCCGACGTGCGGGTGTCGCATCGGATGAGAAGCGGGAATGGCCCCTTGGGCGCCCACTTTCCCTTGCCCAGCATAGGGGTACGACATCATGATGCGAAATCTCGTCGGCGGCGTACTCGGCGTGCTCGCCCTGTCCGTCGTCACCGCGACCCCGTCGGACGCCCGGGACCTCACACCCCAGGTGTCGACCACGGTGCTGATCAACGAGATCCTCGCCAAGGGAACGAACGGAGAGCTGGACGAATTCCTCGAACTGCGCAACGTCAGCACCGTTCCCGTGAACCTCAGTGGCTTCTCGTTGCGGTTCTACTCGTCGGCGTACGCTCCCACCGCGCCCCTGCCCCTTCCCCCGTCACTGGTCCTGCAAGCGACGAATTCGGTCGGGCAGTACGTGGTCCTGATAGGACAGGACTTCACCGGCACCATCCACGATCAGACCAACGTCGTCCCGGTGACCAACTCCGGTGATCTCATGCCCGCCCGCCGCCGCCGGGCCTGTCGCTCTCCCGCAATTACCTGAGCTGGGACACCGACGACAACCGAACCGATTTCAACCCGACTCCACCCACTCCCGGCGCGCAGTGGCCGACATCCGCGGCAGCGGCCCGGCACTCCCTCGCGGGGTGACCGCGCGGCCCTCAGCCCAGCAGCGGGATGTCCAGGCGTCCGTAGTGGAACTCGCGGACGGCGGTCACGAGTTCGTCCACGGTGAGGCTTCCGTCACCGTCGAGGTCGATCCGGTCGAACGCGGCGTCGGAGTCGGCGTCGCTCAGTCCCACCGCCGAGCCCAGCCAGCTCCGCAGCTCCACTTTGCTCACCAAGCCGTCCCGATCGCTGTCGCACAGGTCGGCGATGGCGGCGATCGTCGGGCGGAGCAGCTCGTCGAAGCCCGCGTCACCCCGGCTGAACATCAGTTCGCGGTTCGCCGCAAGGTATTGCTCCTCGCTGAGGGCCTCGTCCGGGTCGACGCCGACGGCCTCGGCCTGACGCTCGAACAGATCCATCAACGCGTCCCACACGGCGCGGCCTCGCCCGCTGTCCACGCTCTCGCCGAAGGCCGAGACGATACGCCGCGCCTCCGACTGGTAGTCCCCGCGGTCGATGACACCGTCTCCGTTGGTATCCCATTTCCGGAAGCGCTGAAGTTCGCGTTCGTTCCTCATCACGGTGGTCATGGAGATCGACATTAGACAGCAGCACGCGGCCTGACCAAGCCCACGGACGGGGGATGATCGAGCCGAATCCCCCGATCGGCTGGAGACGAAAGCGCCCCGAATGCACTTTCGAGACCGTGCGGACGAACGGTCTCGTCATCGTCGCTCGCCATTGCCGAACCGGTGCCGGCTGATCGGTTCCCATGGGCCGCCGAGGTAACGCCAGATCGCCAGTCCGGTCGCCGTTGCCGTGGCGGGCGTGATTTCGGCGCGGAGGGTCGCGAGAGTAGCGCCGGCGGTGGCGGCACTGACCTTGTTCTGGACGGTGACGTGCGGTTTGAGGGGTTGCCTGTCCTGGGGTGTGAGCCACCGGTGCCATCGGGCTCGCAGGCCGCCGTGCGCGGCCGCCAGGGCCGGCGAGTCGATCGCGAGCGCGACCCCGCGGCCCAGGGAACGGACACCGGTCACCTTCAGGGCGAACCGGTCTGTCTCGCCGGCCAGTGCGGCGCAATCGGCGCTGATCGTGTCGAGGTGCTCTCCGGGAAGAGCGTGGAAAAGCGTGATGTGCGCTCCCACCAGGAGCCGGTCCGGCGGGAACCAGGTGCGGCGCAGCCGGTCCCAGAACTCCTGGGTGTCCTCGTCGACCGTGGCTGTGACCACCAGGGGTCGCTCGGCCACTTCCGCTTCACCTCCCGGCGGCGCCCGCGCCACGTCCGCGGGGTGCTCGTATTCTCCTGCGGACCGAGCCGCCCCGCATCGCTTCGGTGCCGTCGCCATGGTCGCCTCCGGAGAGAAACAACCGATCGGAGCGATTGCCCGGCGGCCGTTCCGGGTATCAGAAGGATCATGTGGATGGTGCTGGTGATCCCGCTGCTGGTCATGTCGTTCGCGCTGCTGATGGAGCGCGTCGAAGCGAATGTGCCCGAACGAGATCCGGGTCGCGCCCCCGAACCCATCTGAGTCACCGCACGGCACCGGCGTCGTCCAGGACGGCGTGCGATCCGTGCCGATACGGTCATGACACCCGAGTACTGGCCGAAATAATTCGAGGACCGCGAGAATGCGCGAGAGCATTCAAATCCTTGACGGAGACGAGCCGATTCTCGGCGGCATGATAATCCGCGAAGCCTGCCCGGCCGGGCCATCCTGCTCGCCCATGTCCGCGGACCTCCTGGGCGCTTGGCGGCGCGACTGCCGACCGTGGTTGCGATCCTCGGTCAGCGGGACGCCGAGCCGTGGTCCAGGCGCCGGTTGGCGTCAGCCGTCGCCTCGGCGATCTTCGCCAGGAACAGGGTGACGACACGGAGTTCCCCGGGGTCGGCGGCGCGGAGCGTGTCCGCGATCTCGGCCCCGGCGAAGGCCAGGAACCGGCGGGCGTGTTCTCGCGCGGCGGGGGTCGGGCGCAGGGTGACACGGCGACGGTCACTGCTCTCACGGCTGCGCAGGACGTGACCGGCGTCTTCGAGCCGGTTCAGCAGGATCGTGGTGGCCCCGGTGGTCATGCCGATCCGCCGGGACAGCTCCGCGGGCGAGAGCGGCGCCCCCGCTTCGGCGGCCCAGGTGATCTGGCCCAGGGCGTTGGCGTCCGAAACGGGCAGCCGCATCCAGACGGCGAGATGCCGGTTCAGTTCACCGAAGCCGACCGCCCAGTCTCGAAGCCGCTGCATCGCCTCGACCTGGAGCGGCGTCCAGCTCTCGGTCAACGGGTCGACGTCGGCCATGCAATCTCCTTTGCAGCATAGTAGCTTTGCAGTAAAGCTACTATGCCAGTGAACGAGAGGGGAACTCGGATGACCACTCGACATGCCGTGGTGTCCGGCGCGAGCATCGCCGGGCTCTCGGCCGCCTTCTGGCTGCGGCGCACCGGCTGGGAGGTGACCGTGCTGGAACGGGCGGCGGCGTTTCGCGACGGCGGGCAGAACATCGACGTCCGCGGCGTCGGCCGCGAGGTACTCGCCAGGATGGGCCTGACAGAGGCGGTGAGAGAGCAGAACACCACCGAGACCGGCACCGTCTTCGTGGACGCCTCGGGCGAGGTGCTCGTGGAACTGCCTTCCGACGGCCCGGACGGCGCGACCGCCGAACTCGAGATCCTGCGCGGCGACCTCGCCGGCACGATCCTGCGGCACCTGCCCGAGGGGGTCGAGATCGGTTACGGCGATCCCCTCGTCGCGGTCCGGGAGGAGGCCGACGGGGTCACCGTGACCACGAAAGCCGGCCGGGTCCTGCGCGCCGACCTGCTGGTCGTCGCGGAAGGAGTCCGCTCCACCACTCGCGACCTGCTCTTCGAGGGCCAGGTCGACCGCCGCGCGCTGGGCATCACCATGGTCTTCGGCACCATCCCGCGCACCGCGGACGACGACAGCCGTTGGCGCTGGTACACCACGGTCGGCGGGCGGCAGGTCCATTTGCGCCCCGACCGGCACGGCACCACGCGCGCGATCCTCGCCTGCACCGAGGCCGAGGACCCGACCCGGCTCGGCCAGGCGGAGGCACTGGCCCGGATCCGGGCCCGCTTCTCCGGAGTGGACTGGGAAGCTCCCCGGATCCTGGACGGGTTCGATGGCTCCGAGGACGTCTATTTCGACCACCTCACCCAGATCCGCATGCCCGCCTGGCATCGCGGGCGGGTGTGCCTGGCCGGCGACGCCGCCTGGTGCGTGACCCCGATGGGTGGCGGCGGCGCCTCGCTCGCGCTCGTCAGCGGCTATGTCCTCGCCGCCGTCCTTTCCAGCACCGGATCCGGCTCGCTCGCGACCGGGCTCGCGGCCTACGAGACGTGGATGCGGCCACTCGTCGACGATGTCCAAGGACTCCCCCGCTGGATCAAGCCGTTCGCCTTCCCCCGGACCCGGCTCGGCCTGAGGTTGCGCAAAGCAGCCGACAAAGCGCTCATGTCACCGGTATTGGCGCCCCTGACGGCGAGGTTCACCAGGATCGCCCACACCGACCGCGCGTTGCCGCCCATCGCGGCGAGGTGAAAAGCCGCGCGGGGACCTTGCGAAACCGCGACCGGCCAAGGACGACTCCATCCGGGTGGAAAGTCCGCCGAGCGGCAACGTGATCCTCCGCGGGTGCGTGAACCCGGCGGTGGGTCCGGAACCGCCGGCCCCGCCATCGGCGTGAGGAGTAGTTCGATGAGAAGCAATCGTCCGGCACTGCGCGCGCGAATCGCGACGAGGACATCCGCGGCGGCGGTGCTCGCGTTCACCGCGGGTCTGCTCGTGACGGCGACCCCGGCCGCGTCCGCGTCGGCCCAAGCCATCCCACCCGACTGCAAGGTATGGCGGAGTACAGGTTCCTGGGCGGTTTCGTCCAAATGCACCCAACGCGCTCACCGGGCCGCAGCGGAATGCCGCACTTACACACAGCCGGCCTACCGCTGGTATTTCGGCGCGTGGGCGAACAAGAACGAAGAGTCGAAAGTGCACTGTCCGCAGGACACCACCGGTCTGCGCGGGATGAGTGTCGACTACCCCGACTGACCCGGTCCGGATCAGCTGCCGATCGCCTTGTGGATCTCGTCCAGTACCAGGGAGACGTTGCCCGCCCCCGCGGTGTGATCCCGGTCCGAATCGTTCTCCACCGCGACGAGGGTGTCCCGCTTCCCCGGACCGGTGGCCATCACGGGTCCCCCGGAGTCGCCGCCTCCGGGGATTCCGGTGACCCAGCCGAGGCACAGGTCCCGGCCGTCCCCGCCGCCGGGCGGGGTGAACCGTTCGCAGCGCGGCTGATCCGGAGCCAGCACCCGCTGGTCGGCCTGCTTGAGCACGTCGGACTGGCAGGTGGTCTCGTCCTCCTGGCACGTCGCGCCCCAGCCGTACTGCCGCACGATCTGCCCGGGGCGCACGGAGTCCGGGGCGGGCAGCCGGGCAGGCACGACGTCCATCGGCGGCACCTTGATCAGCATCATGTCCGCGACCCCGACGCCGTGGGCGCTGCCGGGCACCGGACGCACGACCGTGCCCTTCCGCTGATCCAGGGCGCCTACGCGGAACCGGATACGGGAATCGTCGATCTGTTCCCCCGCTTCGAAAAAGCAATGCGAGGCACTGAGGATCCATTCACGGCTGATCGCGGTCGCGGTGCAGAACGGCGTGTCGTCGACCACCATCCGGACCGCCCAGGGCGCGTAGTCGCTGACCGAGCCGCCGATCACCGCGGAGGCACCGGGAGCGGGCACGACCGCGCCGAGCACCACCAGCGCGGGCAGCACGACGAGCCTGATCGAGCCACGAAGTTTCATCGTGCGTTCTCCTTGTTTCTCGACACGCTTCCTTTCCGGGCAGGACCGATTCCCTTCTTACCACCTTCCGAGAAGGTCCTACCGGCGGAAACGGTGCGTGACTCCTCATTCATCATTACGGGGAGCCGTCCGTCAATTTCGAGTGATTCGCGTCGCCGACGCGAGCGCTACGCCGGTGAGCGAGTCGTGCCGGGAGACCAGGTCGGCCGGTGAGCCCTCGAAGACGAGCCTGCCACCGTCGTCGCCCGCGCCGGGGCCGATGTCGATGACGTGGTCGGCGCGGGCGACGACACGCATGTTGTGCTCGACCACGACGAGCGTGGCGCCTTTTTCGATGAGGTCGTCGAAAAGGGTGTTGATCGTGTCGACGTCGTCGGGATGCAGACCCGTGGTCGGCTCGTCGAGCACGATCCGGTCGGCCGGGTCGCGCCGCGGGTCGCCGAGGTGCCGGGCCAGCAGCAGACGCTGCTTCTCACCACCGGAAAGGGTGTCGAGGGACCGGCCGACGGCCAGGTAACCGAGCCCGGTCCGCCGCATCCACGAAAGGGCGTCCACGATCTCCGCGTGATCCGCGAACAACGCCGCCACTTCCGCGGGCGTCGAGGCGAGCACGTCCGCGATGGACTTCCCGTCCAGCCGCGCCGCCAGTGCGGTTTCGTTGAACCTCAGGCCACCGCATTCGTCGCACGGTGTCGAGACATCGTCCAGAAACGCCAGCTCGGTGGTGATGTGTCCTTTGCCCTTGCAGGCGGGGCACGCACCGCGCCCGTTGAAGCTGAACCAGGAGGGATCGAGTCCCGACGCCGCGCCGAAAACACCGCGAATCGAATCGGCCACTCCCAGCACGGTCAGCGACATCGACCGGACCCCGCCCCGCAACGGATCCTGGCCGACCACCGTGAAACCCAGATGCTCCCGCGGCAGCTGGATCGCCGCGAACGAGCTCTTCCCGGAACCCGCGACGCCGGTCACCGCGGTGAGCACGCCGAGCGGCACGTCGACGTCGAACCCGGTCAAGTTGTGCGACCGGGCGTCGGTCACGCGCACGAAACCCCGGGCCGCGCGGGGCGCTGGTCGCAGAGAGGACGGCTCGGCGAGCAACCGGCCGGTGATCGTCCCGCTGCCGCGCAGGCCGGCCGGGGTGCCCTCGAACTCGATCCGGCCGCCGTCGGCGCCTGCTCCGGGGCCGAGGTCCACGACATGGTCGGCGACCGCGATCACCTGCGGATGATGTTCCACGACGAGGATGGTGTTGCCGCGGTCGCGCAGGCGTTTCAGCAGGGCGACCAGGCGCTGGATGTCGGCGGGGTGGAGCCCGGTGCTCGGTTCGTCGAACACGTAGGTGACGTCGGTGAGAGCGCTGCCGAGATGCCGCACGATCTTCACCCGCTGAGCCTCGCCGCCGGACAGCGTCGACGATTCGCGATCGAGGGTGAGGTAGCCGAGACCGACCGAGATCATCGCGTCCAGCACATGACGGATCCCGTCGAGCGCCGGGGCGACGCGCTGGTCTGAAAAGTCTTCGAGCAGGTCGCGGAGATCCGACACGGACATCCGGTTCCAGTCGACGATCGACCGGCCGCCGATGAGACTCGCCCGCGCCGCCGCGTTCAAACGCGCGCCCCGGCACTCGGGGCATTCTTGTGTGGTGACCACGTTCTCGAGTTCGGCGCGGACGGAAGCCGACATCTTCGAGCGCCCTTGCCTGAAGTAGACGTCACGCATCCGGGTGATCACCCCGTCGAAGCGGGCGCTCTTCGGAAATCGCGGATCGGGATTCCGAAGCTTGAACCTGTCCGCGTACAGGAACAGATCCCTTTCCTCCGCCGTGTAGTCCTTCAGCGGTTTCGATCGGTCGAACAAGCCCGCGTAGGCGAACCTCTTCCATCGATAGACGCCGGGCCGGAACATGCTGAAACGCACCGGCCCCTCGTCGATGTTCTTCTCGGGATCGATGAGCTTGTCGACGTCGATGTCGAAGACCGTGCCGAGCCCGTCGCAGTTCGGGCACATCCCGGACGGGTCGTTGAAAGAATAGGCGGGGGAATAGCCTGCCGACGGCTCGCCGACGCGCGAGAAAACCAGGCGCTGAAGCGGCGCGAGGTCGGTGGCCGTCGCCACCGTGGACCGTGAATTGCCGGTGAAACGCCGCTGATCGATGAGAACCGTGAACGTCAGGCCGTCCATCGCCTGCACCTCGGGTGCGGGCAGTTGCGGCAGGCGGGCCCGGACGAAAGTCGAATAGGAGTCGTTCACGAGCCTCTGCGACTCCGCGGCGATCGTGTCGAGCACGAGCGACGACTTGCCGGAGCCCGACACCCCGGTGAACACGGTCAGCAGATGCTTGGGCACCGTGAGGCACACGTCCTGGAGATTGTTCGTGTGGGCTCCGGTGACGGTGATCGCGCTACGGGCGGCGGGGCCGGCTGAGACCATGATCGAACGCTACGGGACGCCGTGGAACGGACGCGGTATCCCTCGGGCGCGTACGAGTGAAACGGCAGCTGTGAGCCGAAGGTCGGCAGCCGGCCACGCGAGCGGCCGTGTCAGTGAGAACCCGTGGCCTGTGTTTCGCTCTCGATCACGCCGACCTGGTCCGGGTTTTCCGGGGCCTCCATATGGCGGATGCTCGGGCTTCCCTTGTGATCGTGGGCGCGGGAGTACTGGGAATCCAGCACGCTCCTCACCTTGTGCGCCGCGCCCGCGTACGCCTCGTCCACGGTCGCCGCGTGATGGGTGACCGTGACGGGCTGCTTGCCACCGGGGCGCGCTTCGATCACGCACTTCTTGTCTTCCGCCTTGGCGCCCCCGTTGTCGCTGAGGTGCACCTCCACCCTGGTCAACCATCCGCCGAACCTGGACAGGCTGTTCTCGAGGTCCGTCTTCACGTAGGTGGCCAGTCCCTCGCCGCCGTGGACGTTGTGGTCGGTGTTGACTTGGATCTGCACGAGCACCCTCCGAGGGAAGACAGCAATGACCTTCCAGTACCACGGGGAAGGGCGGCTCAAACCCGGTCCGCCGAGGCGTCGCCGCCGCGGAGACGTCCGAGCAGTCGGCTCAGTTCGCCGGCGAGGGCGGTCGACGCCTCGATCTCGGCCCGGCGGATGGACACGCTCTCGACGAGGAACCCGAACGGCATGCCGAGCTTCCGGCAGAAAGCGATCAGGTCTCGCGCGGTCGCCACACAGTGCTCGGAGGACTCGGCCAGCGTGTCGTCCGCGTGTCGCAGCGAGTTTTCGAGCCAGCGCGGGACATCGACGCCGAGCCACTTGAGGAAGGCCAAGGTCTTCGTCGACCCGCATACCGAGAGGGTGAAGAGCACGGGCCGTGGCGTGAGTCCCCGCTCGCGGCAGGCGTAGAAGTAGTCCGAAACCATGCTCTTCGCCGCGTCAGCGTTGTAGACGACCTGCGAGATGAAGTACGCGCATCCCGCCTCCTGCTTGCTGATCAGTCGCAGATGCTCCTCGGGGCGTTCGGTGATGGCGACGCCGCCCAGCAACAGGTCCGGACGGACGTCCCGGCGCAGGGCCTGCGCCTCGGACAGGCTGGTCAGCACCGGCTTGTCCTTCGACGACGCGCCGACGAAGACACCGTGCACACGGTCCGAATCCGCTGTCCTCAGCCAGGTCCGCAGTTCGGTCTCGGCGTATTTGCCGACGCAGCGGTAGATGATCGCGGAGCGGTTCCACCCGCCGAGGTATTCCGCGTGGTAGGCGGCGGGATCCATGGTCGGCAGGTACGGAAACGGCCGCTCCGCCGGATTGCGGTCACTTTCGTCGTCGATGTCGTAAAGCGCCAGCCCGTCCACGTCGAGGGCGGCCAAGCGTCCCAGGGTGGCCGCGGTGATCTCCCGGATCCGTTCGGGCGTGGCGCTCACGCGAGGCGGCGTGATGCCGAACAGGAGGTTGCCGCTCTCGGCGTCGGTCACCGATGTCCGGAAAGCCGTGCTGTCGCTGTGGTCCACCATGACGCGGAAGCTAGCAGTTCGCCCGCGCGGCACAGCCGGGAGTTCATCCGGTGTGGCGAGCGTCGAGCACCTCGGCCAAGGTCGGCAGAGAGGGATGCGCTCCGTGCCGCGTCACGACGACGGCGGCCACTTCGGCCGCGAAACCGCAAGCCGCCACCACGTCCGCGGTCGTCGGCTCGCCGGGAATCTCCGCGAGCCGGGCGGCGAGCGCGCCGACGAACGAATCTCCCGCGGCGGTGGTGTCCACCGCCCGTACCGCGACGGCCGGGACGCGCGCGGCCGACGACGCGTCGAGGACGGCACATCCCCCGGCTCCCAGCGTCACGATCACCCACCGGCATCCGGCGGCGAACAGTCCGGCGCCGCCGCGGCGCAGACCGTCGTCGTCGAACGGATCCTGGCCGGTGAGCTGACGGAACTCGATTTCGTTCGACACCACCACATCGCTGAACGGCAGCAGCTTCCCGGCCACGTCGTCGGCGGGCGCGGTGTTGAGCACGGTCAGCACGCCCCGTGAGCGGGCGGCGGCGAAAGCGCGTTCCGTCGCTTCCGCCGCCGCCTCCAGCTGGCCCGCGACGACCCGGAGCCCCGGCAGTGCGAGGATCGCCGCTTCGGCCGCCGTCGCCGGGATGTCGGCGTTCGCCCCGGACACGACGACGATCGAGTTGACGCCCTCCTCGTCGACGGTGATCGCCGCCCGGCCGGTGGGCAGCGCGGACCTTCGCACGTGGGTCACGTCGGCCCCCTCGGCGCGCAGCGCTTCCAGGTACTCGTCGCCGTCCTCGTCCTGGCCGACGCGTCCGATCACGGCCACTTCCGCGCCGAGCCGGGCGGCGGCGACCGCCTGGTTGCCGCCTTTCCCGCCCAGCTCCCGGCTCGCCGAAAACCCCATCAGGGTCTCCCCCGGCTCCGGGATGCGCGGCGCCTGGACGATGTGATCGACGTTGAGCGACGCGACCACCGCTATCGCGCGGCTCATGCGGTCAGCCATCGGGCCGGGACGTCCCGCATCAGCCGGGCCACGGCTTCGGCCGCCACGCCTTCGGCTTCGAGCAGGTCGGCGAAGATCGTCGGGACGAAGACGAGCCCGTTCCCGCCGTTGTGCGTCCACATCTGCTTCAGGAACAGGTCGTGCGACAGCATGATCTGGTCGCCGAAGCCCTCTCGCACCCACCTCGCCACGGCGCGGGCGGTCTGGGAAACCGTCGGGGCGACGCCTTCGCCGGGGAACGAGATGTCGAGACCGATCATGTCGAACTCCAGCAGCACACCGCGTTCGAGAAGCCCGCGCTGGTACCCCGGGTCTTCGCCGGACGGATCGCTGTGCGCCAGCGCCACTTTGCCCGGAAGCGCACCGCATTCGTCCAGCACGAGGTCGAGCACTTCGTGCCCGCGGCGCTGCCAGCCCGGCAGGTGGATGTTCAGCCCCACGGACGGCCGCGCGGCCTGCGCGAGCGCCGCGGCCCGCAAGGAGGCCCGTTCCCCTTCGGTGAAAAGCGGCGAAACACCGACCTCGCCGATGACACCGGCCCGGATCCCCGTCTCGCCGACGCCCTCGTCCAGTTCGGCGAGGAGGCGCTCGGTCTGCGCGTCGACGGTGACCGCGGTGATGCGCTCCCCCTCGAACTTCTCCAGGTACGCGCCGGTGCCCATGACGATGGTGACCCCGGTGGCCTCGGCCACCGCCGCCAAGGCGAGCGGATCCCGGCCGATCGCCGCGCTTCCGGTCGCGTCGACCACCGTGCCGCCGCCTGCCGCGGCGAACGCGGTCACCTCGCGCACGACGCTCGCCCGATCCTTGGCCGCCACGTTGTCGGCGCAGCAGTAGGGGTCCTGGCGAAGCAGGAATTGCCAGCCCGGCCCCACTTCCGCCTCGACAAGCCGCCGGGTGGCGGGATAGGAGGGTTCGGCGACCACGGACGACAGGTCGTTGAAGAGGTGCTCGTGCGGCAGCACCAGCCCGAGGTCCGCCGCGTCGACCGGACCGAGAACGCCGCGCACCTCAGCCACGACGCACCTCGGCGGGCTGGGCGAGGACCGCCGGTTCGGCCGTGTGCCGGGACGGGATCATCGCGATCGCCGCGGCCGCCAGTGCCACGACCGCGCCGATGACGGTGACCAGATGCAGGCTGGAACCCGGCGCGGGAGCGACGACTTCGAGCAGCAGCGAGCCGATGAGCTGACCGGCCGTCGAGGCCAGCCCCAGCAGCAGGAGTCCCAGACCACGCACCAGCAAGGCCATCAGCGCGATCGACAGGAGGCCGAGCGGCCCGCCGAAGTACATCCACCAGGTGCCCGGCAGCGCGAAGTGCGCGCCCGAGACCGCCATCCGCACCACGTACACCAGGCCGAGCGCCACGAAGCCGATGAGGAAGTTCCAGGTGATGGAAAGGAACATCGAGCCGGACAGCAGGCCGATCTCGGAGTTCCCGGCGGGCTGCCAGCCGGCGAGCAGGCCACCGACGAACGGCATGATCGCCAGCGCGATCATGTGCGGGGCCGACCAGTTCGGGGACACCACCAGCACCGTGGCGCAGATGGCCAGGATCGCCCCGGCCACGCGCGGCGCGCTCATCGCCTGTTTGAACGGGACGCCGATGCCGAGGCGATCGCACACCACGCCGGAGATGACCATGCCGGAGATCAGCGAGGTCTGGAAGATCGCCACCCCGAGGAAACCCACCGTGACGCCTTCGGAGAGCACGATCACCGCACCGCACAGGCCTGCGAAGAAGTTCCACCGCGGGATCTCGCCGCGCACCAGCTGACCGGGCAGCCGGAAGAACGCGTCGCGCGTCCGGCCGCGTGCCAGCACGATGATCAGCATCAGCAGCAGGCCGGTGCCGAAGGACACCAGCGCGGCGGCGTGCCCGTCGGCGAGCTCGGTGCCGAGATGTCCGTTGACGAGCGACTGCAACGGGCCGAGCATTCCGGCGAAGACGGTCGCGACCGTCAGGACGACGACCGAGGCGGCGCGGCCGGTGGGTGACGTACTCATCGAATCCTCCTTGATCCCGAGTGCGCGCGACTCAGATTTCGCGACCGGCGAGCCAGGTCGTCGCCTGCGCGAAAAGCTTGCTGTAGCCGTCCCAGCTCATGAACTCCTCCGGAGCCCAGTGCGGGGAGATGTCCGAGGTGAAGGCGAGGGTGCGGCCGCGGCCGACCTGGCGCGCGGCGAGCATGACGTCGCCCTCGACGGTGGCGAGCAACTCCGCGTCCGGCTTCAGCGTGGTGTGCTGGTATCCCAGCAGGATCGGCCAGTCCCGGTCGAGACCGGCGACCACGGGGTGGCCGGAGTGCACGACGCGGGCACGGACGCCCTCCGGCGTCTCGACGCGGTCGTCGTACGGGTCGATGTCGACCGGGAGGATCTCCTCGATCGGCGTGCGGTGGTAGTTGGCCTTGCCCTCGAAGCCCTGGAAGCTCAGGTAGCCGCCGGCCATCATCAGGCCGCCGCCGTTCTCCACCCACTCGCGCAGCAGCTTGAGCCGATTCGGCGTCGGACGGCCGCGGGTGAAGGTGTCCGGGTGCAGCAGCAGCGTGTTGGAGCCGACGTCGGAGAGCAGGACGACGTCGTAGGCGTCGAGTTCCTCCAGCGTCTGCGGGAACTTCTCGGCCACGTCGTGCGAACGCAGGTGAGTCACCTCGACCCCCTCCGCGGCCAGCGCCGCCAGCAGTCGCTCGCACCCGATCTCCACCTGGGTGTGCGCGAACGGGTCGTATCCCTTGTGGTCGATCGTCGCACTGACCCACGACTCCCCGGCTAGCAGGACCTTGACCATCGGCTACTCCTTCGGGCGAAAGCTTTAGCGTTTGTTGCGCAACATAGCGCAACGGCGCCAATATAAGATGCTCCGCAGTCGCCGTCAACGCTCAACGGGGAGGAGCCGGATGTCGCTGGCCAAGGTGGCCCGAGAGGCCGGGGTGGCCGTGTCGACGGTGTCGCGGTACGTCAAGGGGGAGCTCAACGTCGCCTCCGAGACGGCCCGGCGCATCGACGCCGCGTTGTCGGCCCAAGGGCATCCGCCCGTGCGGAAACAGGTGACCGGCCTCAGCCTCGGCCTGGTGGTCCCGTCGCTGGACAACCCGTACTTCTCCACGCTGGCGGACGCGGTGGTCGACGCCGCCGCGACGGACGGCGTCGAAGTGCTCACGGCCCTCACCGGGTCGTCGCCGTCACGCGAGCGCGCCGCCGTCGAGCGCCTGACGCGGACGCCGGACGTGGGCGGGCTGGTCTACCTGGGGATGAACAACACCAACGAAGCCTTCGCGAGCCACTTGGCGGGCGATTTCCCGGTGGTCTTCCTCGACGAGTACGTCGAAGCCGCCGGACCGCGGATCGCGCACGTCACCGCGAACGGTTTCGGTGGTGCCTTCCAGGCGACCACCCACCTGATCTCCCAGGGCCACCGGCGGATCGCCCATGTCGGCGGACCGGCCGGGCTGCGAACGGCCGACCAGCGTGAGGCCGGCTACCGGGCGGCCCTGAAGACGCACGGGGTCGAGGCGGACGAGTCGATGATCGTGCGCGGCGCCTTCAGCTCGGAGTTCGGCATGAACTTCTTCGCGCACATGGCGCGGGCCGGCGCGGCGCCGACAGCCGTGTTCACCGCCAGCGACATCGCCGCGGTCGGCCTGCTCGAAGCGGCCCGCCGCGCCGGGGTGGCGGTGCCGGGAGACCTTTCGGTGATCGGCTGCGACGGGATCACCCTCGGCGAATGGACGTCGCCGAGGCTGACCACCGTCGCACAGCCGACGGAGCAGATGGCCCGCAAGGCGGTCGACGAGATCACCCGTCTCGCGGCAGGCCACGACCCCGCCGACCACGTGCTCTCCATGCGGCTCGTCGTCCGCGAATCGACCCAGGAGTACCCCTCATGACCGACGAAGCCCTCGCGTTGCTGCGCGACCTGATCCGCCGCGACACCACCTCCGGCGACAGCGCCGCGCAGGCCGCCGCGCAGGAACTGGCCGTCTCCTACGCCACCGCCACTCCGGGGGTACGCGTGCTGCGCCGCTCCACCTCCGGACGGCCGTGGGTGCTGGTCGGCACCGAATCCGGCGACGGGCCGTTGTTCGTGTGTCACATCGACACCGTCCCCGTCGGCTCCCCCGCGCTGTGGGAGCGCGCCCCGTTCTCCGCGGACGTCGACGAGGAGTTCCTGCACGGCCGCGGCAGCGTCGACATGAAGGGCGGGCTGGCCGCCGCGCTGGCGGCGTTGCGCAACGCCGCGGAATCCGGCGCCGGCGCACAGGTCCTCATCACCAGCGACGAAGAGATCGGCTGCCTCGGCGCGGTCGAGGCTTCGGCCTCACTGGATTTGACGCCGTGGATCGTCGTGGTGCCGGAGGCGACCCGGAACCGTGTCTCACTCGGACACCGCGGAGCGACCTGGCTGCGCCTCACCGCGAAAGGGAAGGCCGCCCACGGCTCGACTCCCCAGCTCGGCCTCAACGCGATCCGGCTGCTCGCGGACCGGGCGCTCGGCGCGCTCGATTCCCTCCCCTTGGCCGCCGACGACTATCTGGGCGAGGAAACCGTCAACGTCGGGACCTTCGAAGGCGGAACAGCGGCGAACATCGTTCCCGCATCGGCCTTTCTGACACTCGACGTGCGCACCGTGGACGGTGGAGCGCCCGCGATCGCCTGGGCGTCCTCGCTCGATCCGGCCATCAGCGCGGAGGTGGATCTCGACCTGCCCGCCGTCCGGACCCCCCACCTGCCCGGGATGCTCGCCGGCCGGGCCACCGCTCCCGCCGCCACCTATTTCACCGACGCTTCGGCTCTGGCCGGGTCGGTGGGCGGAGCCCCGATCGTGATCTGGGGCCCGGGCGATCCCCGGCGGATGCACGCGGCGAACGAAAAGCTGGAACTGGATTCCTGGAAGCAGGCGTCGCGCGATTACCTCGAACTGATCCTGTCCTCCGCACGCTGAGGTTTCCCGGCCACTGACCGTCCGATGTGGACTGATCTACGTCGTGGGTTTCGCGTGCGACGCTCGAAGTGCCGCGGCGGCGGCCGACCGGACGGCCGGATGCGAGTCGGCCAAGGCCTCGGCGAGGAGGGCGCGCAGACCGGCGGGAGCGGTTCGGCCCAGCGCGGTCGCGGCGTTGGCCCGCACGCGGGGCCTGGGATCGCGCAGGGCCTCGGTCAGCAGCGGGAGCGTCTCCCCGTGCGTGATCCGCCCGAGCGCCGCGGCGGCGCGAGACCGGACCAGCTCGTCCTCGTCCTTGAGCGCGGTGGTCAGCAGCCAGAGGTAGGCCGGGTCGGCACGGTGGCCGATGATCCAGACGACGACGCGGCGGACGAGGGGGTCGGGATCGCGGCCGGGCAGAGGGTGCCGCGTGCCGATGCGGGCGAGGATCCGCCCGGCGAGCTTGCGGACGCGCCGCTCGGTGGTGGTCACCAGCACCTGCGACACGGTGCGCGCGACCGAGTCGTCGGCCAGGCGCACCAGGCCGGTGAGGGCGGTGTGCACATGGCGGCCGTCGCAGGCTGCGGCCAACCGGCCGAGAGCCCGGTGGTCGCCGTGCTTGGCCAGCACCCGGAAGGCCCGTGCCCGGACGACGGGGTCGACGTCGTCGGTGGCCTTGAGGGCGGCGGGCGTCACCAACGGCCCGCCGATCCGGTTCAGGGCCAGCAGCGCGCCCTCGCGGACCTCGGGCGAACCGTGGTCGAGCAGCGGCACGATCGCCGGCCCCGCCTCCGGCGCTTCGAGCTTGCCCAGTGCTTCCATCACGGGCAGCGCCTGAACGCCGCCGGACTCGCGCAAGACGTCGACGAGCGGGCCGGTCGCCTCGGCGACGCGCAGGTTGCCGAGCACTTCCGCGGCCGCGAAGCGACCCGGGCGGCGGTGGCGGAGATGCTCGATCAGCATCGGAGCGACTCGAAGGTCGCCGGCCCGGCTCAGTGCGCGGATGATGTCGTGTGCCGCGCCGTGGTGGACGTGCCCCAGTGCGCCGGCCAGGACGTCCAGCCGTCTCGGGTCGCCGGCTTCGGCGATGCGCTGGGCGGCGCCGCGTTCGACCCAGATCCGATCGCGCCCCCCGGCGTTCAGCAATGTCACCAGCAGGTCGAACACCGTGTCCGAGGACTGCGGGGTGAGGCCCTCCAGCGCGGCCTGGACGACGTTGACGGCGGGGTCGGACAGGGCCCGCACGAGGATCGGCTGATGGGCGGGATCGCGGCCGGAACCGAGGGCTCTGACCGCGATGGCGCGGACCATGTCGTTCGGATGAGCCGCCAGTGTGGTCAGCCAGGCAGGCCCGGCCGGGTCGGACACGACCGCGTGGATGTGCTGATCGAGCGCTTCACGCGCCTCGACGCGCGCCGCCGGCCAGCCTTCCGGCTCGATCGGTTCGAGGTCGACCAGCCGGGCGATCAACGCGTCCCCGATGGCGGTGACCGAATCCCGATGTTCCCGCATGACGTCCAGTCTGCTCGGCCGCACAACCGAGATTCTCCCGCGGGATGCGCCGAGTCCGCGCAGGTCAGGCAGTAACCTTCGGCGATGCGTCTGTTCTTCTCCGCCGGAGCGGGTTACAGCCACATCGCCCCCTTGCTGCCGTTGGCCGTGGCGGCACGGGATCGCGGGCACGACGTCGTGTTCGCGACCGGGTCGGGCGCGGTCAAGCAGGTACGGGCGTCCGGCCTGCCGTCGATCGGCGTGGACGGACAGGGCGATGAAGCGGCCGCCCGTCAGGCCTGGGGCAGGTATTCGCCCGACGAACTCTCCCTGATGTCGCCGGACGAAAAGCTGGCGTACGTGGTCACCGTGATGGCCGAGACCGGGGCCGGGCCGAGGGTGGACGGGATGCTGGCTTCGATCCGTGCGCACCGGCCCGATCTGGTGGTCGCGGGTGCCGCCGAGTTCGCCGCGCCCGCCGCGGCGGCGATCGCCGGGGTGCCGTACGTGGTGCACGGCATCGGACCGCCGAAACCCGCCGCGATCATGGCAGGCGGCTGGCGCGCGCTCGATCCGATCGTGCGGAGCTTCGGCCTCGACCGGTTCCCCGGGCACGAAACTGTTCCGTATCTGGACATCTGGCCGGAAGTGTTGCGACCACGGGGAATCACCTGGGATCACCCGGTCCGCCTGCCGATCCGCCCGGAAGGAATCCTTCCCTCACCGGGAAACCGGCCGCCTGTCTTCGACGGACTGCGGCACGGCAAGACCGTCTACGTCACGGCGGGGACCTCGCACAACACCCGGCCCGGGGTGCTGGAGACCATGATCTCCGCGGTGCGCGGCGAGGGCGTCAACGTCATCGCGACAATCGGGCTCGACGGCGACCGGGAGCGGTTCGGCTCACAGCCCGCCGAGGTGCGGATCGAGAACTTCCTTCCACAGCAACGAATACTCCCCCATGTCGACGCCGTAGTCTGTCACGCGGGCTCGGGCACCGTACTGGGTTCGCTCGCACACGGCGTGCCGCTGGTGGTCTCGCCGCTGGCCACCGACCAGTTCGACATGGCCGCCCAGGTCGCCGGCGCGGGAGCCGGTGTGCTCGCCTGCCCTGGCTCCCCCACCCGGAGCGGGATCCGCGACGCCGTCCGCACGGTGCTCGCCGATCCCGCCTATCGCGATTCCGCCGTGTCCCTCGCCGCGCGACTGGCGGCGATGCCGGACCCCGCCTCGGTCCTGGACCAGCTGGCGCGATACGCGAACCACCCCGGCTGACCCGCTATGTTTCCGGACATGAAGGCAGCGGACTGGGACGAGATCCGGGATCGGACGGTCGCGTTGTACGCGCGACCCGGGTTCGGTGGCGGTCGCCTCCCGGAGGTCTTGGACGAGAGCCAGGTGCGCCAGGCCGAAGCGCACCTCGGTATCGAGTTCCCCGAGGACTACCGCCAGTACCTGCTGCGGGTCAGCGCGGGCGGCCAGGTCCGGACACTGCGATCCGAGGGTTCGTGCTGGGATTGGGAAGGCGCCCGGTACAAGGACCACGACACGCTTCATGTCCCCTTTCCCGCCCCCGACAGCACTCCGGTGACGGAAGAGGCGCTCGACGACGAGTGGGTCCCCGGGGCCGTCTTTCTTCGGGACGACGGTTGCGGCTACCACACGCTGCTCGTGGTCAGCGGGCCCATGCGGGGAACCATGTGGTTCGACGGCCGCGCGGCGTCCGATCGCCTGCACCCGTTGCCCAACGACGAGCGTCGAGCCGCGACGTTCGCGGAGTGGTATCTGGACTGGCTCACCCACGAGGAAGCGCTGACGACTCCCGAACAGCGCCGCGCCGCCTTCCGACGCTGGGAAACGGGCGTGGACAAGCCGATCTGGTATCGCTGGTTCGACGCGTGAAGCCGACAACCGACCGAGACCGCGTTCTCGTCAAGCCATGTCGGCCAGGAGCCGTGCGAGGCTGCCCAGCGGGAGCGCCGTTCCGTCCCGCCGGGTGATCGACTCGGCCAGCCGCTGGATTTCCGCCGCCCTGCCCGCGCCGAGTTCCTGCCCGGGGTTGGCGGCGGCGTCGAGCCGGGCGAGGCGGACCGCGCGGCGCAGCCGCACGAGCTGCGCGGGATCACCGGTGCGTGCCGCGCTCTCCACCGCGGCGTAGACGTCGGGGTCGAGCAGCAACGCGGTGTCCGCCGTGACAGCCGGATCGTTCTCCTGCCGTCCGCGTTCCCCGTTCTCCCACAAGGCACCGAGCGCGCGCTGCCGCCGTCGTACCGTCTCCCGCCGCCGCTCCAGCGGACTCGCCTGCTCACCGCGGCCGTGTCGCCGGTCCTGCCCGGCACCGCCCGGCGAAACCTGCGACGGCTTGCGACGCTCCGTGTTTCCGTAGACGAGCCGCATGCGCTCCGCCCAGGCCTGGAAGGTCGTTCCCTCGACCGGCGGGTCCGGCACGGTGGCGGGAAGACGGGTGTTGTCGCGCGGGTCGTCCCGTCCGTCGGGATCGGCCGGGATCCAGGCGTTCAGCCGCCGGGCGAGATAGACCTTCAACGGTCCGACCGTCGGGGTGTCGCGATCGACGAACCACGGTGACTGCCAGGTCCCGTCCGGGCCGCTGTCCAGCATCCGCGTGATCGCGTCGTTGCACCAGCCCGCCCGGTACAGCGGGGTGAACAGCGCGATCAGCTCCCGCGCCTGATCCCGGGGCCAGCGGGCGTGCCCGATCAGTGTCAGGACCGCGGCGGTGATCTGCCGGTCGGTGCCCGGGATGACCTTGCCCGGCCACGACCGGATCTGTCCCGCCCATCCCGCCCCACGGCCGTCGGCACTGTCGCGCCCGGCGGCCCGCAGCTCGGCGGCGATGATGCCCGGTACCGGGTCGGCTTCGGCGGCTGGCTGACTCATCGCGGTGACACACGTCTTCCTGGCAGGCGAGCAAGGTCCCCTGATAGTGCCACCATCGTCACGACGAGCGGGAAGCCGGATCGCCCGTCATCCGTCGTCGTCGGGGAGCCGGTCGAGAACCCGTGCGAGCGCGGGTCCGATGACGTCGAGCTCGGCGTCGGTGAGCGCGCCGATGAAGTACCGCCGGACGGCGGCGACGTGCGCGGGAGCGGCGGCGACGATGGCCGTCCGGCCCGTGTCGGTGAGCCGGACCATCGACCCGCGCGCGTCCTCGCCGCATTCCTCGCGGACGACGAGGCCGCGCTTCTCCATCCGGATGACCTGGTGGGAGATGCGGCTGCGCTCCCAGCTGACCGTCCGGCCGAGGTCACGCGCCCGCAGCACCCCGTCCGGAGCCTCCGACAGCGGCACCAACAAGGTGTACTCCGCGGCGGACAGCCCCGCGTCCTGGACCAGCTGACGCTCCAGTACCGCGGTGAGCCGCGGCAGCACGCCGATCATCCCGCGCCAGGCGAGCGCCTCCCGCTTGTCGAGCCAGCGCTCATCACTCATGGGCGGAGCCTACCAGTTATGTTGACGCGTCAACATAACTCGCGTACTTGTGGATGCGTCAACAAAATCTCGATCCGCGCGATACAAGGCGATATGCCATGAGCGCCAGGAAGACCGGCCTCGCGACATCGACTTGGCCCAGCCTGCGGGTATCGGACTGGACCCCCACCCGCGAGACCCTGCACATGTGGACCCAGATCGTGGGCAAGATCCGCATGGCCCACTCCCCCCTGCTCAATCATTGGTGGCAGGTGACGCTGTACGTCAGCCCACGCGGGCTGACGACGACGGCGATCCCGTACCGCACGGGCGCCTTCGAGATCGAGTTCGACTTCGTCGGGCACCGGCTCGAGGTCCGCAGCAGCACCGGCGGCACACGGAACCTCCCGCTCCGGCCGATGCCGGTCGCCGAGTTCTACGCCCGGCTCCTGGACATGCTCGGCCAGCTCGGGATCGAGACACGGATCCGGCCGCACCCCAACGAAGTCGAGCCCGCGATCCCGTTCGCCGAGGACCACACCCACGCCTCCTACGACGGCGAAGCGGCCAATCTGTTCTGGCGGCAACTGCTGCAGGCGAACCGGGTGATCGGCGAGTTCCGATCCCACTTCGTCGGCAAGGTGAGTCCCGTGCACTTCTTCTGGGGAGCCATGGATCTCGCCTGCACCCGCTTCTCCGGGCGGACGGCGCCGCCGCACCCCGGCGGAGCGCCCAACTGCGGGGACTGGGTCATGGTCGAGGGCTACTCCCGGGAATTGTCCAGCTGCGGGTTCTGGCCCGGCGGTGGTGAGGAAGGTGCCTTCTACTCCTACGCCTACCCAGCGCCCGAAGGGTTCGCCGAGCAGCCGATCGGTCCCGAAGGCGCGTACTACAGCACCGAGTTCCAGCAATTCCTGCTGCCCTACGAGGTGGCCCGCGCCGCACCCGATCCCGACCGCGCCGTCGCCGAATTCCTCCGCACCACCTACGAGGCCGCCGCGAACCTCGGGAACTGGGACCGCTCCGCGTTGGAAGACGACCCCCTCCGATGGCACGGAAACCTCGCGACTCAAGGAAAAGGCGACGCCTGAGCCTCATCCGCCCGGACAAGGGCGGCAGAAACCTCGGGGGCGGTCCGGCGCGGACCGCCCCCGAGGGTGTTACCTGGCCGCTCGTTCGGCCGCGCTGCGCTCCACGCAGAACTCGTTGCCTTCCGGATCCGTCAGCGTGACCCAGCCGGTGCCGTCCGGCCGCCGGTGGTCCTCGAAGACCTTCGCGCCCGCACCGATCAGCCTGTCGACCTCTTCGTCGCGGGTGCGATCCCGAGGTTGCAGATCGAGGTGTACGCGGTTCTTCACCGCCTTGCCCTCTGGCACCCGGATGAACAGCATCGTCGGATGTCCCTCGGCGATCAGCGACACCTCGGGGTCGCCGGGTTCGTCTTCGGCACGCATCGGGCGGCCGACCGCGACCGACCAGAATCGTGCCAGCTCGTACGGATCACCAGTCGTATCGAAGGTGATGTTGTGAATACTCGCGACCATCGCACTCTCCGGATTGGATGAATGCGCCTCGAGGTCTCGGCAGGTCAGCGGTGCCGGCGACGAGGCGCGGGGATCTCGTGTGTGAACATCTCGACCGCACCTCCTCTCGCCAAGGGCTGACCAGGCGATCATCGCATCCTCCGACCGGACCGGGCAACGACCTTCCCGATCTCAGTGCGAGATGAGCGGAAAAACCGGGAAGAAACCACGGCCCCGCGGGCAAGTACCCGGTGTGAAGCAGTCGTCTCGCGAAAGGAAGTTCATGGTAAGGGCAGTCACATGAGGGCGGCGCCCGCGCTGGGCACAGAGGATTTCGTCGAAGTGCACGATCGCTGCTTCGCGGCCGTTTACCGCTATGTCGCGAGCCGGCTCGGCATCCAGGCGGCCGAAGATGTCACCGCCGAGACGTTCCTCGTGGCCTTCGACCGCCGTGAGGCTTTCGACGCCACCCGCGGTGAAGTGCGTTCTTGGCTGTTCGGGATCGCGACGAACCTGATCTCCAGGCATCGACGGCAGGAAGCACGGCACCTGCGGGCGGTCCAGCGACTCGAAGCCCGTCCGGTCGAAGGGCACGAAAGCCGGGTCGTCTCGTCGCTGCCGTCCCCTCGGCTCGCGAAAGCGCTGGCACGGCTGACCAGAGGAGAGCGCGATGTCCTGCTGCTGGTCGCCTTGGCCGAACTCGACTACGTAGAGGTCGCCGAGGCGCTCGGCGTCCCCACCGGCACGGTCGGTTCCCGGCTGAGCCGCGCCCGCAAGAAGCTCGCTCCCATTCTGGCTCAGGAGGCTCTCGATGGATGATCTGCAGACGTTGCGGACGGCCCTGGCGGTCGCCGACCCCACCCCGGACGTCGTGGACCGCAGCCGGCACCGGTTGCGGAACCGAATGATCGGTACGCAGCCTCCGCGGCGGCGTTTTCGCCCGCTGACGATCGCGGCGGGGCTCGCCGCGGCGGCAGCCGTGGCGGTCGTGGTGGCCGCCACCCTTCCCGATCCCGGAGAGCGACCGGAATCTCCGCAGGCCGCCGCCCCGGTCGTCACCGGCCAGCAGGTCTTGCTGGCGGCGGCCACCGTGGTCGCCGGGGCGCCCGCAACCACCGGCGAGTACTGGCACGTGGGCACCAAGACGGAGGAGATCCAGTACGACTACTGGACCTCGAAGGATGGACGAAGCTGGTTCCGCGGCGAGAAGACCGGCGGGCGCGTCGAGCGACTTCACGTCGAGTCCCCGTTCAATC
This sequence comes from Amycolatopsis sp. NPDC089917, assembly GCF_040684635.1. Taxonomy (NCBI): domain Bacteria; kingdom Bacillati; phylum Actinomycetota; class Actinomycetes; order Pseudonocardiales; family Pseudonocardiaceae; genus Amycolatopsis; species Amycolatopsis sp. NPDC089917. Next base: position 28,058 of record NZ_JBFBGL010000003.1, read on the forward strand.
TGGGTTTCGCGGCGGTGACGCTGGAGCAGATCCTGGCGCTGCCCGCGGATCCGGAAGCGCTGCGGAGCTGGATCGCCGACGCGAACCTGCGCAGCGGCGCCCGGACGAGCGCGGGCGAGCCGACCGCGGCCGACCGTGACGAGCAGGTCCTGCTGGGGCTCGTTTCGCTGGTTTCCTCGGCCCCCGCTTCACCGCCGGTCCGAGCGGCCGCGTTCCGGGCCATCGCGACCTACCCGGGGGTGACCGCGCTCGGCGCGGTGCCGGGCGGACAGGGCGTGCTGTTGCCGGGCGACCTGCGGCTCGTTGTCGATCCGGCGACCGGGCGGGTGAACCGGACCTCGGTCTTCGTGTCGAACGACGGTGCCCTCCATAGCACTCCGCACCCGCAGGGAGCCGCCATCAGCGCGGAGTGGACCGATTCCCTGCCGCGGTAGTGCTCAGGGCCGGTGGCCGCGCGCGGCCACCGGCCCGTTTCCCCACTTACTGGCAGCCGGCCGCGTCCCGCTACCCGGGACACCGAGGCGAGCGGAGGACGCGCACGACTTTCGGGCCTACACGCCGGTGCGCCCGGACACCTACCGTGAGGTGGTCTAGACCTCTCATGAGAGGAACCTTACGATGAAATTTTCCCGTTCTGCCGTAAAAGTCGCGATCCTGACCGTCGTGCTCGGCACGGTCTCGGTGTTCACCGCCGTCCCCGCCCTCGCGCACGGCTCGATGGGCACCCCGATCAGCCGGATCATGCGCTGTTTCCAGGAGGGCCCGGAGAATCCGAAGTCCGCCGCGTGCAAGGCGGCCATCGCGGTGGGCGACAGCTGGCCGATCTACGACTGGGACGAGGTCAACATCGGCGACGCCAGCGGCCACAGCCGCGAGATCATCCCGGACGGCAAGCTGTGCAGCGCCGGCCGGAGCAAGTACAAGGGGCTCGACCTGGCCCGCAACGACTGGCCCGCGACCACGATGCCGGGCAGCGGCCCGTTCACCTTCAAGTATCAGCTGACCGCCGCGCACCCGGGCACCTTCGAGCTGTACGTCACCAAGCCGAGCTACGACCCGACGAAACCGCTCAAGTGGTCCGACCTGGAAAGCACCCCGTTCTACAAGCAGGACAACCCGCCGATCGCCGGGAACGCCTACCAGCTCAAGGCGAACCTGCCCGGCGGGCGCACCGGCAGGCACCTGATCTACTCGATCTGGCAGCGCCACTGGCCCGACTCCGGTGAGGCCTTCTACTCCTGCTCGGACGTGATCTTCACCTGATCTCCACGGCCGAAAGGGATCCCGCGAACGGCCGCTCCCGTCGCCGCGGTGGCGCACCTTGGTGCTCCGCCCCGCCGCGGGAGCGGCCGATCACCCGATCAGGCTTCGCCGAGCAGATCGGTGACCCGTCGACATCTCCCGCGCTGCACCCACTCAGACCCGGCTGTTTTGCTTGGCGGGCAAGGTGTTTCGAGTACGGGCGGCGAGGCCGACGGCTCGGACGGCGACGTTGCGCAGCGCCAGCCCGTGCCGCGTTCGCGGAACGAGCAGTGAGGCGACGAGGCCGACGCGCCGGTGCCTCGGGTCCACCTGCCGCCGGTGTTTCGCTTCGTAGGCCTGAAAAGCTCGCGCGTGGTCACCGGGATGCGCCGCGAGCGCTTCGGCCAGTGCGTGCGCGCCGGCCATCGCCATGCTCGACCCGTCGCCGAGCAGGGCCACCGTGGACGCCGCGTCGCCGAGCAGGACCACGCGGCCGTGCGACCATTTGTCCATCCGCACGTTGGCGAGCGGATCGAAGAAGGGCGCGGGGTGGTCCTGGTACGCCTCGACCAGTTCGGGGCTTCGCCAGCCGATCCCCGCGTACGCCTCGGCCACCATGCGCTTGTGGAGCGCGGTGTCGTGGCGGTCGTAACCGGGCACCCGCCCTCCACGGAAGGTGAACATCGCGAGCGGTTTCCCCCGGGACGGGTGGATGGTGAGCATCCGGCCGGGCGCGGTCAGCATCACGGCCGCCTCCGGGTCATCGAGCGCGGCGGGCTCCACCGGCACTGTCGCGCCGTACATGCCCAGGCCGGTCGTGAACCGCTCCGCCGGCCCGAAGACCAGGCGGCGTACCGGGGAATGGATGCCGTCCGCGCCGACGAGCAGGTCGAAACGGCGCGGCGGTGACCGGCGGAAGGTGACCTCGACCCCCGATCGGTCCTGCCGGAGGCCGGTGATCGTGTCGTCGAAGAGGAACTCCGCGTCGTCGCGCGCCGCCTGGTGGAGCGTCGCGGACAGGTCGGATCGGGTCACTTCGACCGACCGCGGGGAGGTCGTCGGGACCCGGAGGAGCTGCCGCCCGTCCGGGCCGAGGAGCGAGAGGGCGCCCGAGGCGGTGGCGACCTCGCGCAAGCGCGTGAGGATGCCCATGCCCCTGGCGACCGTCAGCGCCGGTTCCTTGACGACGACGGCGCTGCCGCCGGATCTCAGTTCTTTGGCCTGCTCGACGACCGTCGGCCGGTACCCGTGCCGGGCCAGCCAGTAGGCGAGAGCGGGGCCGGCGATACCGGCGCCGTGGATCAGGACGCGGTAAGGCGTCATGGCCACAACCTTTCCGAGGAGGGAAGCGACGAGCACCGTGGGGCCGGCGCGATGGCCACGCGCCCCTCAGGTACGAAGTTCGTCGTACCTTCAGTCAAACACGGCCCTGAGGTACGATGCAAGACGTACCTGAAAGAGGTGAGGCGATGACCGGGCCGGGTCCGGCCGGAGACGATGCCGGGAACACCGATCTGGGCACGGTGTTCCGCGCGCTCACCGACGAGCATCGCCGCACCGTGATCGCGGAACTGGCGGCGGACGGGAGCGACCGCGAGCGCACCTGCAACTCGTTCGACCTCCCGGTGTCCAAGCAGACGCAGACACACCATTTCCGGGTCTTGCGCGAGGCCGGACTCATCCACGAGATCAATTACGGGAACCGGAAGGGAATCCGGTTGCGCCGGACGGAAATCGACCGCCGGCTCCCCGGCCTGCTCGACCTGCTGATCGCGGAGCGCCGCGACACCGGAAGTTAGCGAGCCGCGAACTCCCCAGACAAGCCGGAAGAGTTCGTCGCGAAATCGCGTGAGCAGCCCGCGAAACCACATTCACCGGACATCGGCGTCCGATTTGTCGCGCTCGTTCGCCCTTTAGTGCCCTGCGTCACAGTTCCGCGATTTTCGACACCTTTTCCAGGATTCGACATGAACACGAAGAAGCCTGCTTCGACGCGATCCATGCTGGTCAAAGCGGTTGCCTTGACCTCGCAGAATTCACCACAAAGAGTGAACGATGTTCGATTCCCGTGAAGCGAATAGAACCATTTTCAAGAAGTGGTAAATGATGATCGTTGTCGCATTTACCGACTACTCCGTTACCCGCAAAGAAAAAGTTGAGATTGTGGCGGCCGCCGAAAGTTCCGTGCCAATCTGGCGATGGGCGCCGAGTTCGGTCACGGGCGCCGCCGGTCCGTTTCGGGAATTCAGGAGTAATTCATGACACTTTCGACGGTCGACGTCCGGCCGGTCCCGTCCTCACGGTTGTCGGGTGGGCCTTCGGCGCCCCCGCGCACCCTGATGGACATCTTCGCCGACACCGTCACGGCCCATCCGGACTCACCCGCGCTCGACGACGGCGTCGGGCTCCTGGCCTATCGCGAACTCGCCGACCGGGTGGACGATCTCGCGCGCCGGTTGCGTGCCAACGGTGTCGGCCCGGGTGACAAAGTCGGCTTGTCGGTGCCGTCGGGGACGAACGACCTTTACGTCGGGGTGCTCGGGGTGCTCGCCGCGGGGGCGGCCTACGTCCCGGTCGACGCCGACGAGCCGCCCGACCGGGCCGAGGTGGTGTTCGCCGAGGCAGCTGTGTGCGCGGTCGTCCGGACCGGTCTCGCCGTGCAGGCCCGTGCGCCCGGAGGCGGCGCTTCTTCGAGAGCGCCGGAACCGGGCGACGACGCCTGGGTCATCTTCACGTCGGGTTCCACCGGTACCCCGAAAGGCGTCGCGGTCACCCATCGCTCGGCCGCCGCGTTCGTCGACGCCGAATCCGGGCTCTTCCTGCGTGATCGTCCACTCGGGCCGGGTGACCGGGTGCTGGCCGGGCTGTCGGTCGGATTCGACGCGTCGTGCGAAGAGATGTGGCTCGCGTGGCGGCACGGCGCGTGCCTGGTGCCGTCGCCGCGCGAGGTGGTGCGGTCCGGGCCCGACCTGGGCCCGTGGCTCGCCGAACGCCGCATCACCGTCGTGTCCACCGTGCCGAGCCTGGCCGCGTTGTGGGAGCCGTGCGCGCTGGCCGACGTCCGGCTGCTGATCTTCGGCGGCGAGGCGTGCCCTGCCGAGCTGGTCGAACGGTTCGACGACGGGCGGCGCGAGGTGTGGAACACCTACGGCCCGACAGAGGCGACCGTGGTCAGCACCGCCACGCGGTTGAGCGCGGGTGAACCGGTCCGGATCGGGCTTCCGCTCGCGGGCTGGGAGGTCGCGGTGGTCGACGGGGACGGGGATCCTGTCGCGCCAGGGGAAGTCGGCGAACTGGTGATCGGCGGTGCCGGGCTGGCCCGCTACCTCGACCCCGCCAAAGACGCGAAGGCGTACGCGGCGCTGGCGGGCCTCGGCTGGGATCGCGCCTACCGCAGCGGCGATCTGGTCCGCGCGGAGCCGTCGGGGCTCGTGTTCGTCGGCCGCGCCGACGGCCAGGTCAAGATCGGCGGCCGTCGTATCGAGCTCGGCGAGGTCGAAGCCGCGCTGCTCGCACTGCCGGGGGTGGCCGCCGCTGCCGCGACGGTGCACCACGGCACGGTGCTCGCCGGGTACCTGCGGCTTGAACGTCCCGATCAGACCTTCGACGCGGACGACGCCCGCGCCCGGCTGGCCCGGCGTTTGCCGCACGGTCTCCTGCCCGTGCTGGCCACGCTCCCCGAGTTGCCGTTGACCCCGGCGGGGAAGGTCGACCGGCAGGCCTTGCCGTGGCCCCTGCCCGCCGAACCGGAGCACGACGAAGATCCGGACGCGGACCGTGCCTGGATCGCGGGACGGTGGAGCGAACTGCTCGGCGTCCGGCCGGGGCCCGATTCGGACTTCTTCGCTCTGGGAGGCACCAGCCTCGCCGCCGCCCGGCTGGTCTCCGAGCTGCGCACGCGGTTCCCGCAAGCGGCGATCGGGGACGTCTACCGGTACCCGACCCTCGCCGCGCTGTCCGCTCGGCTATCCACTGTGGACGACACGGAAGCACCGGACATCGCGGAGGAGGATCCGGTCACCCCCGCTCACCCGTTGCCGCGGCGGGCCGTGCTCGCCCGGACGGCGGTGTTCGGGATGTCCACCTGGGTCACCGGCGCCCGCTGGCTGCTGGCCATCTTGTTCAGCACCGCCGTGTTCGACGTGCTCTTCGGCGGCCCGGTCGTGCCGGCGGCCCACTGGCTGCTGCTGGCGGCGGGATTCGTGCTGCTGGTTTCGACACCGGGACGGGTCGGGCTCGCCGTGGCGGGCGCGCGAGTGCTCACCGCGGGCCTGCGCCCGGGGAAGTACCGCAAGGGCGGACGGACGCACCTGCGGCTGTGGACGGCGGAGCGGGTGGTCGCGCTCGCGGGCGTCGGCGGGCTGCCGGGTACCGCGTGGAACGTCTGGTACGCGAGGCTGCTCGGCAACCGGGTCGAGGCGGGCACCGACCTGCACGCGCTGCCGCCCGTCACCGGTCTCGGCGCCTTCGGGGCGGGCTGCGCCGTCGAACCCGGTGCCGACCTCGCGGGCTGGTGCGTCGACGGCGCGGTGGTCCGGATCGGGCGGATCGAGGTGGGGCCCGGCGCGACCGTCGGTGGACGGGCGACCCTGTTGCCGGGAGCCCGAGTCGGTGCGGGCGCGGTGATCGAACCGGGTACCCGCGTCGCCGCGAGCGTTCCGGCCGCGCCGTCGGTGCCGAGTCCCGCGCGACGTTCGCGAGGATGGGCCGCGGTCTACACCGCGACGCCGCTGCTCACCGGACTCGTCATGCTCGCCGGCGTGCTGCCGTCCGCGATCACCTTCGCGTGGCTCGACACCTCGGGCGCGGCCGCGCTCTGGCTGGTCCCGGTGCTCGGCCCGGTGACGCTCGTGCTCGTCGCGGCGTCGACGGCGGGGATGGCCAGACTCGCGGGCCGCTGGGTGCGACCGGGCGTCCATCCCGTGCACAGCAGGGCCGCGTGGGCTGCCTGGCTGACCGAACACCTCGCGTCGACGGCGCGAGGGAGCCTGTTCCCGCTGTACGCGAGCCTGGCCACGCCAGGCTGGCTCCGGCTGCTCGGCGCGAAGATCGGCCGCGGCACCGAAGCGTCCACTGTGTCCGGTGTGCCGCGGCTGATGTCCGCCGGTCGCGGCGGTTTCCTCGCCGACGACTGCCTCGTCGCCCCCTACCGGCTGGGGGCAGGACACCTCCGGTGCGAGGTCGCGACGGTGGGAGACCGGGCGTTCGTCGGCAATTCCGCCGAGGTCGCCCCCGGACACGCCGTGCCGTCGGGATCGCTGATCGGAGTCCTGTCGCAGGCGCCGGCGCTGGCCGAAGAAGGCACGTCCTGGCTCGGCCGCCCCGCCCTGCGCATCCCCCGGCAGCCGGAGACGGCCGACGGCGCGCGGACGACCGCGCCATCCCGCCTGCTCGTCCTCGCGCGTGCCACGGTCGAGCTGACGCGCCTGGTACCGGTGGCCTTCGCCGCGTGCCTCGCCTACGTCGTCTTCGCCGTACTCGCCTGGATCGACGCCCGTGACGGCCTGGAGTGGGCGGTCGCGTCGTCCGGTCCGGTCCTCTTCGCGGTGGGTCTTGCCGCTGCCTGCCTCGCGGTCGCGGCGAAGTGGCTGATCCAGGGCCGGGTGCGGCCGGGCAGGCATCCGTTGTGGAGCGGGTTCGTGTGGCGCAACGAGCTCGTGGCGGTGTACCACGAAGAACTCGCGATGCGCTGGCTCGGTGCCGGGGTCGTCGGTACCCCCTTGCACACGGTGTTGTTACGGGCCTACGGCGCGAAGATCGGACGCGGTGTGGTGTGCGAGACGAAATGGCTGCCCGAACCGGACCTCGTGACGATCGGGGACGGCGCGGTCGTCGAACGGGGATGCGTGGTGCAGACGCACCTGTTCCAGGACCGGGTGCTGCAGCTGGGTCCCGTGACGATCGGCGCGGGAGCCACGCTCGGCCCGCACGCGATCACCCTGTTCGACACGACCGTCGGCACCGGCAGCACGATCGGCGCGAACTCGCTGGTGATGCGCGGCGAGCACCTCCCCGCCGGACGGCGGTTCCTCGGGAATCCGATCGCGCCCGTGTGACCGCGTGAGCGGGGTCGTCCTCACGCCGGGTGGATGAGGCGGCTCTCGTAGGCGGAGATCACGGCCTGGATCCGGTCGCGGAGTTCGAGTTTCTGCAGGATCCGCCCCAGGTGCGACTTCACGGTCGCCTCCGCGAGGTGCAGGGTGGCCGCGATCTCCGAGTTGGACAGGCCGGCGCCCACTTGAAGGAGCACCTCGTGCTCACGGGCGCTGAGCCTGCTCAGCCGCTCGTCGCGTTCGGTACCGCCGTCGGGGATGTTCACCTTCGGCTACAAGAACACCCAGGGGCCGGTGAGTTCACACAACCTGCTCGGCGTGTACGTGAACGCTCCCACCCGCATCAGTGGCACCTTCGGTTCCCCGAACGTCACGGATTTCGAGAACTCGGACAAGGTGTTCACCGGGATCCCGTCGCTGCCGGCGGGATCCCGGGCTGCCCGCTCTCTTCAGCTGCCGAACGTGGTTCTCCCAGTACCTGTGTCGCCAGGGTCTCCCAGACGTCCAAGACGCCTGCCAATCTGTTCGAGAGGCGCACCTTCTTCCGCAACAGAAAGAAACGAAGACCGATGGCGGACAATCGATTCACCACTCACGCGGATCTTTTCGATCTGAGTGGGAAGCACGCACTCGTCACTGGCGGCACCAGGGGCATCGGGATGATGATCGCGCGCGGCCTTCTTCAGGCGGGCGCCCGCGTCACCATCAGCTCACGCGAGGCGGAAACCTGCGCGGAGGCACAGCGTCTGCTGTCGGAATTCGGCGACGTTCGCGCATTCCCCGCCGACCTGTCCAGGTACGACGAGTGTCAGCGTCTCGCCGATCTGGTCAAGGCCGATTCGGAACGCCTGGACATCCTCGTCAACAACGCGGGAGCGATGTGGCGCGAGCCGCTGGAGACGTTCCCTGCCGAAGCCTGGGACGCGGTGATCGATCTCAACCTCAAGTCTCCGTTCTGGCTGGTGCAGGCGCTGCTGCCCGCGCTGCGCAGGGCGGGCACCGCCGATGATCCCGCGCGGATCATCAACATCGGCAGTATCGCCGCCATCCACGTCGCCGAGGCGCCCAACTACTCGTACGCCGGCAGCAAGGCGGCGCTCCATCAGCTCACCAGGGTGCTTGCCAGGGAACTGGGCCCGCAGCACGTCACGGTGAACGCGGTGGCCCCGGGAGTGTTCCCGTCGCGGATGATGGCTGCCACGATCGACGCCATCGGCGACACGATCGCGGCGAAGGCCCCTCTTCGCAGGCTCGGCCGCGACGACGACATGGCAGGTGTCGCCGTCTTCCTCGCCGGCCGGGCCGGGTCCTACCTGACGGGCGCCATCGTCCCGGTCGACGGCGGGACCGCCACGACCGCGTCGGGCACCTAGAAGCCGGGGGTACCGGCAGAACCTCCCTTCGCCCGCGGAGAGGGATTACCGTGACGGGGTGGCCACGATCGAACTGCGCACCGAGATCAAGGAATTCCTCAGTTCGCGTCGCGCACGGATCACGCCCGAGCGGGCCGGACTGCCCGCCTATGGCGGCAACCGCCGGGTCAAAGGTCTGCGCCGCGAAGAGGTGGCTCTCCTGGCAGGAGTCTCGGTCGACTATTACGTGCGTATGGAGCGCGGCAGCCTCACCGGCGCCTCCGACGGGGTGCTCGACGCGCTGGCCTCTGCCTTGCACCTCGACGAGGCCGAGCGCGATCACCTGTTCCACCTCGCGCGGCAATCGAGGGTGCCCGGCGGTTCCCGCCGCCGGCGACCCGCCGCGACGGTGCGCCCGGCGCTTCAGCAGGTGCTCGACGCCATCACCGAGGCGCCGGCGTGGATCTGCGACGGCCGTTATGACGTGCTGGCCACGAATCACCTTGCCCGCGCGCTGTATTCACCGGTGCTGGCCGACACGCGACGGCCGGCGAACACCGCGCGGTTCGTGTACCTGGATCCCGAGGCGGCGAGAGCGTTCTTCGTCGACTACGACCGAATCGCCCGCGACGTGGCCGCGAAGCTACGCATGGAGGCCGGCCGCAATCCGCACGACGAAAAGCTGATCGCCCTGGTCGGCGAGTTGTCGACACGCAGTGAGCTGTTTCGGCGGCGATGGGCGTCTCAGGACGTTCAGCTCCACCGGTCGGGACACAAGCGTGTGCGCCATCCGGCGGTGGGCCGGCTCGACCTGGACGTCGAGTCGATGGAGATGCCCGCCGAACCCGGCCTGCTCCTGAACGTCTACACCGCGCCGGCCGGCACGGCGACCGCGGACGGTCTGGCCCTCTTGACGGCGTGGGCGGCCGACCAGGAGAAGCCGGCGTCCGTTCGAGGAGATCGGTCACACGCCGGCATCGCAGACTGTCAGTAGGTCCACTCCCAGCCGCCGCCGGCGTTGCCGAACCCGCCGGGGATCAGCGCGAGCACGCCACTCTTGGCCGTGACCTGAAGCTCCATCTGCCCGCTGTACTTACTGTTGGACGCCCAGGTCGTCGGAAGCGACTTCAACGAACTGCCCTTGCACATGCCGAACTCGACAGGTGTCGTGACACCGTCAGGAGTGACGGTCTGGAAGGAGAACGGATTGATCGTCGCGCCGAGCTGGATCGCGTCTTCCGGGGAGAGCTGGTTGGTGGCGACACGGACGTCGAGCACGAGCGTGTGCTTCCCCGCGTCCGCCTTCATGTAGGGGTCGCACTTCGGGTTCACCGCGATCTTGTCGATCGAGAACGTCACCGACTGCGTCTTGCCGTCCCGACCGGTGAAGCCGGCTGCCTCACCGAGCTTCTTCGGGATCCGGCCCTGCGCGTTCGATCCGGCGGGCGCGCCATCGGCAGGCGCCGCGGCGGCCGAGCCCTGCACAGCCGGAAGGCTGGCGGCGTCCGGGGCGGCCGGGGTGCTCCGCGTCCCGCAGGCGGACAACAGCGTGACCGCCGCAACGGCAGCGACGAGAGCGAATCGAGAGGTGCGCACTGTAGAGCTCCTTGAATCGGGTGCTTGGAAAGGTCGCGCAAGTCGCACTGGGTGTTACATCGGGCGGAGAGATGTCAGCCCGATCGGAAGGCGCTCGACGAACTACTTCCCGCGGGCGCGGCGGAGCCTGGCGCGCACGGCCTCGGTGTCGGGATGGCCGCGCCCCAGTATCCGCTTGTAAGCGGCGAGCGTGGCTTTGTACAGAGGGATCGCTTGCCGGAGGTTTCCCGCGGACTCGTAGGCGCCGGCGAGGTTGTAGCGGGACGACCGGGTGTGCGGATGGCAGGGCCGAGCACTCGTTCGCGGGCGACGAGAGTGGCCTCGTGCAATGGGATCGCCCGCCCGAGGTTCCCCGCCGACTCCCACGCGCCGGCGAGATTGTTGCGGGAGGTCAGGGTGTCCGGGTGATCCCGGGCCCAGCGCCCGCTCGCAGGCGGTGAGGCACCGGTCCAGTACCCCTGGCAGCCGACACCGATCGGCGCAATCACCTAGTGCAGTCGAAAGTCTTCGTGGCGAAGTGATCCTGGACCCATACGGCCGCATCACGTTGGGCCGCCTCCGAGCCGCTGGAGACCTACCTCGCGAAGACCACCGCCGTGCCCGACGGCGACTGCGCACCGCTCACCGCCGTCGATCTGCTGACGTTCATCTACGCCATCTCCCAGGCCTGGCACCTGACCCCCACCGGCCTGCTCAAGGCGGACGGCTCCGACCCCGGCGACCCGGCGAGGATCGCCGCGCACCGGGAATCCGTCGTCGCCGCCGTCACCCGCATCCTCGGTCCATCCACTGTGGACGGCGAGTGATTCCTTCGCTCCCTGGCGAATTCCGCCGACGGGTGCCGGCCGCCGCCGTGGCCATGGAGTGAACCAGCGACGACGGCGGCCGGCGGAACGCTGCCGAATCAGCGTTCCCTCGCGTCAAGGCCGCCTGCTCCCGGACGCAAGACATGGTCAGGACGTCCTCATGAGGGGTGTCCCTCTCCGTCGAGAAGGACACCCCTCATGTCCGATGTGGACCCGCGGTTACGCGGCCGGGGGCATCAGGACGGAGTCGATGAGGTACACGGTGGCGTTCGCGGTGTGCACGCCACCGCAGATCACGTTGGCGTCGTTGACCTTCAGCGCGTCCTTGGTGCCGGTGACCTTGACGACACCCTTCTCGACCGAGGTCTGGTCGCCGACGATCTTGTCGGGCGCGATCTGGCCCGGGACCACGTGGTAGGTCAGGATCTTCTTCAGCAGCGCGTCGTCGGTCTTGAGCTTCTCGATGGTGGCGGCGTCGATCTTCGCGAACGCGTCGTCGACCGGCGCGAAGACGGTGAACTCGCTGCCGTTGAGCGTGGAGACCAGGTCCACCTTGGGGTTGAGCTTCCCGGAGACCGCGGACACGAGGGTCTTGAGCAGCGGGTTGTTGCTCGCCGCGACCGCGACCGGGTCGGCCGACATGCCAGCGACGGAACCAGGGCCGCTGGGCACCTTTTCCGCGTAGCCGGCGCAACCGGGACCGACGAGGTCCTTGGCCGGGTCGGCCATCGCGCTGGAGGACGGCATCGCGGCCGAAGAGGACGGCGCCGGGGTGCTGCCCGCGTTGTTGCTCGATCCGGTGTCGTTGCCACATGCCGCGCCCATGAGGGCGAAGGCGGCGAGACCGGCTGCAAGGGTGACGCGGCGAGTACTGCGCTTCATGACTGGTAACTCCTATTAGCTGAGGGAATCGGCCCACAGGGCTGGATGCGCCTCGACGCTTCCGAGGCGGCGAACACCATGGTTTCGACGCCTCCGCCGGGCCGGATGGGCGGGTTCGATCATCGAGACCGTTCCGTTACCTGACGCACACGATCGTGGACCCTCGGTCATTCGTGGCACGGCGAAGAGCAATCCGCAGAGGGCCACGCGACGAATGCCTCGTGTCACTCACACCACTCGATCCGCCCCGGGGGCAATCGTGCTCACACTCGCGTTGATCGGCCTGGTCGGCGGATTGGTCACCGGCATCTCGCCGTGCATCCTGCCGGTGCTGCCGGTCATTTTCCTGTCCGGCGGCGTGCAGAACACGAAGCCGACCGTCCACAAAGAACAGAGCGGCGGTGTCGCCACGGCGGAAGCCCCTGCCGAGACGAAGGTCCCGCGTTCGCGTCCCTACCTGATCATTCTGGGGCTGGTCGTCAGCTTCACTCTGGTGACCCTGTTCGGTTCGCTGCTGCTGTCGATTCTCGGTCTGCCCCAGGACGTCCTCCGCTGGGCGGGGCTGATCGTCCTGGCCCTGATCGGGATCGGGCTCATCGTCCCGAAATTCGAGCACCTGCTGGAGAAGCCGTTCAGCTGGATCCCGCAACGCCGTCCCGACGCCAACCGCGGCGGCTTCGCCCTCGGTCTCGGGCTGGGCGCGGTCTACGTGCCGTGCGCGGGCCCGGTGCTCGCCGCGATCACCGTTGCCGGGTCGACCGGGCAGATCGGCCTCGACACCGTCGTGCTCACCGCCACCTTCGCCATCGGCGCCGCGCTCCCGCTGCTGATCTTCGCCCTCGCCGGGCGCCGGGTCGCCGAGCGGGTGAAGGCCTTCCGCAAGCGTCAGCGCGGTATCCGGATCACCGCGGGCATCGTGATGATCGCCCTCGCGATCGGTCTCGTGTTCAACCTGCCGCAACTGCTGCAGCGTGCCGTGCCCGACTACACCAGCGGCCTGCAGAACGACATCAACAACTCCGAGCAGGTCAAGAAGGCACTCAACCTCGGCGGCCTGGAGAACGACCAGAACAAGGACCTCGACCTCTGCACCGACGGCGCGAAGGACCTCGAAAGCTGCGGGAAAGCCCCCGACATCAAAGACATCCAGCAGTGGTTCAACACACCCGGCGGCGCCCCGGTCGACCTGGCACAGCTACGCGGCAAAGTGGTCCTGCTCGACTTCTGGGCCTACTCCTGCATCAACTGCCAGCGCTCGATCCCGCACGTCACCGCCTGGGACAAGGCCTACCGCGACGCCGGCCTCCAAGTGATCGGCGTCCACTCCCCCGAGTACGCCTTCGAAAAGGAACCCGGAAACGTCAAGGCGGCAGCGGACAAGTTCGGCATCGGCTACCCGGTCGCGCTCGACAACAACCTGTCGACCTGGACCAACTACCGCAACCGATTCTGGCCCGCGCACTACCTCATCGACGCCGAAGGCACCGTCCGGCACATCAAATTCGGCGAAGGCGACTATCAGACCACCGAAAAGCTCATCCGCGAACTGCTGACCAAGGCGAACCCGAACGCGCAACTCCCCGCGGCCACCGGCACCGCCGACGACACCCCGGACACCGCCGCGATCACCCGCGAGACCTACCTCGGCTCCACCAAACGCGTCAACTTCGCCGGAACCGAGGACTACACCGCGGGCACCAAGACCTTCACCTACCCCGCCACCCAGGCACCGGACACCTTCGTCCTCCAGGGCGACTGGACCCTCACCAGCCAGAACATCACCCCCGCCGGCACCAGCGGCAAGATCTTGCTCAACTACCGCGCCAAAGAAGTCCGGATGGTCCTGGCGGGCAACGGCACCGTCACCTACACCGCCCAAGGCCGGACCAAGACCATCCAGGTCACCGGCACACCGAACTCCTACCAGCTTCTGTCCACACAGGACATCGAAGCGGGCGCTCTCGACGTCACCGTCGGTTCGGGCGTGCAGGCGTTCTCCTTCACCTTCGGCTGAGCACACGAGAAAGCAGAAACCATGAGCTTGGAATCCGTCACCACCGCCACCTTCCCCACCGAGGTCCTCGAACACGACAAGCCGGTACTGGTCGACTTCTGGGCGCCTTGGTGCGGCCCCTGCAAAGCGCTCGCTCCCGTCCTCGCCGAGATCTCGGCGGAACACGGCGACAAGATCACCGTCGTCAAGGTGGATATCGACGACAACCCCGAAATCGCCGGCGACCTCGGGATCTTGTCCATCCCGACCATGATCCTCTTCGTCGACGGCAAGCCCACCACGACCATCAACGGCGCCGCGTCCAAGACGAAGATCCTCGGCAAGCTCGCACCGTGGCTCTAGCCGGACCTCGTTCACCGGCCTCGAGAAGGACGGCTGCGCCGACCACGACCGGCACGGGGTGGCGGCCTTCGCGCAAGGCTTTCGCCATCGGGATGCTTGTCGGAGGATGGGAACCGGGTTCGCTACCGCGGCTGGTCGATGGCGTGGCGCAGGTTGGTCAGCCAGGTGAGGTGACCGCGTAACGCGGCGCGTCCGGCCGGGGAGAGCCGCAGCCAGGTCCTGGGTCTCCGCCCGACCGATCCCTTCCGGATTTCGAGATAGCCGGCTTCTTCGAGGGTTCGACTGTGCTTGGACACGGCGGAGTCACTGGCACCGGTGAGATCGCGGGCGGTCGCGAATTCGACCCAATCAGCGCCCTGCAGCAACGCGCACAGCGCCAAGCGCGGCCCGGTCTCGAAGATCGGATCGCGCTTCGCGCTCGCGTCGTCGTCGGCATGGTCGAACGTGGTCACGCCAAGACCCGTCCCGCCACGATGTCGTCACGCATCTTCGCGCGGGTCAGGACCTGCCCGGCGAAGATGACCGCGGCCACGGGAATCAGGATCAGCAAGGCGATCACCCGCTGACCACTCCCGACCAGCGCGTAGATGCCGGCGACACTCGCGATGGTGATCGCGAGCACGACGAGCCACACCCTGCGGGCGCTGGGATACGCGCTGATCCGGCGCGGGAGCTGGACTCCGGTCCGCCGGCGCCGGCCGATCGAGTACGCCGCGGAGGCCAAGCCGATCGCGAGCAGCACCCACTGAAGTCCTGCCGCCGTCTCGGGCAGGAACGACATCCAGATGGGAATCCCGGCCATCAGCACCAGGGCGATCCCGTAGAGCGTCCAATAGGTGCGCGAAAACCCGGCGTAGGCGGCCAGCTTGCGTCGAGCGTCGGCGACTTGGTCGAGTTCGGGCGTGTCGGACATCAGACTCTCCAATCCGCATCAACTTTCGATATGGAAAGTATATGCAGAACGGAACAAGGTGTCAAAGGCGGTGGCGGCTCGCGCGCTTGCAGCGGACCGATCGGGGTGGCCGTAGTCCGGGATGGTTGGCGGCGAACAGGCGTCTTGCGAGTGGTGCCGCAGTTCATCGACACAGATGTCCAAACGGCGCTGACGATCCTCGGTCGCCGCGACACCAGTCACGACGACAACGCCGTAATCGACTTGCGGAACATGTGCCTGGGTACCGCGGATCTCCGGAACGCGAACCTCAGCGAGGCGAACCTCGTCGGCACCGACCTGTTCGCCGCGTTCCTCACCGGAGCGAAGTTCGTCAACGCCAAACTCAACGGAGCCAACCTCGAGGGCGCCATCCTCCGCAACACCGACTTCACGAAGGCCGACCTCAGCAACGCCACCCTGACCCGGACCGGCACCCCCATCACCGACACCACCACACAGGGCGTGTGGTGGTGACATGGCGCAGACCGAGACCAGCGGGGCCTCGCGGTCGACCGCGGACCCGCATCGCCGTCCCGATTCGCTCCTGGCCGAGGTTGCTGGAGTTCGTCCGGCTGGAAACCCCGGAAAATGCGCCGCTTGGCGGATTCCGCAGGCTAGGTTGAGATCATGCGCTTCGGACTCTTCGTCCCGCAGGGCTGGCGGCTGGACCTGACCGGCATCGAGCCTGTGGACCACTGGAAAACCATGCTCGGCATCGCGAAACACGCGGAGGCCGGGCCCTTCGAATCGATCTGGGTCTACGACCACTTCCACACGGTGCCGGAGCCGACCGAGGAGGCCACCCACGAGGCGTGGTCACTGATGTCGGCCTTCGCCGCGGCCACCGACACCATCCGGCTCGGGCAGATGTGCACCTGCATGGGCTACCGCAACCCGGCGTACCTGGCGAAGGTCGCCGCGACCACCGACATCATCTCCGGCGGGCGCGTCGAGATGGGTATCGGCGCCGGCTGGTACGAGCACGAGTGGCGGGCTTACGGCTACGGCTTCCCGAGCGCCGGCGAGCGGCTCGCCCAGCTCGACGAAGGCGTCCGGATCATGCGGGACCTGTGGACCACCGGAAAGTCCACACTGGATGGCGAGCACTACCGCACCGACGGCGCGATCCTGCGCCCGCTACCGCTGCAGGACGGCGGGATCCCCCTGTGGATCGCCGGTGGCGGCGAGAAGAAGACCCTGCGGATCGCCGCGCGATTCGCGAAGTACACCAACTTCGCCGCCGACGTCGAGACCTTCACCCGGAAGTCGGAGATCCTGGCGGGGCACTGCAAGGACGTCGGCACGGACTTCGGCGCGATCGTGCGCTCTGCCAACCACAACGGCGTCATCGGCGAGACCGAGAAAGAGGTCCAGGACAAGCTGGCCTGGCTCAAGGACCACTACGCGAGGCACGCGTCCCCGGAGGCGGCCGAGCGCGCGTACTCGATCTTCACCGCCGGGGTGGGCGTCGGCACACCCGAGCAGGTCGCCGAGCGACTGGCCGAGCTGGAAAAACTCGGCATGACCTACGCGATCTTCAACTTCCCCGAAGCCGCGTACGACCGCTCCAGCATCGACCTCTTCGCAAAGCATGTCGTCCCGGCGGTGAACACCTAGGCCGTATCCGGCGAATCCTGCTCGACGGGCCGGTTGGCTCTCCCTTCTCCCATCGGCGGTCGTCAGAACAAGTCCGCGGCTGACCTGGGCTTGAACGGACTGGTGGGGCGGCATCCACGCGATACCGCCCCACCACGATCACAGCCATGTCCCGCGATCACTCTGCCGCCCTGCTCGCCGGCTACCGGCTGATCTTCCTCAACGACCAGGACAAGGGCGCCGGCCAGCCGCGCGCGGTACGCGGGAATCGTGTTGGAACGCCCGCTCAGCCTTCTGAATCCGCGAGTCTCGCGATCTCTTCCGGCGTCAGCACCAGCTTCTGCCCGGCCGATTCCGGCAGCCCGAGTGCTTCCGCGACCCGATGCATCACCGGCACCGTGCTCCTCACCACTTCCTGGCGAGTCGGGAAGTCCGCACGCTTCCCCTTCACGACGGAGAGGTTGACCTGCCGGCCGCGGACACCGTCGTCATCCCTCGCCACGTCGGCGACCTTCCGGGCAATCGTCGCCACCGACTCGACATCCGCCGACTCGAGGAACAACCAGATCGCGACGTTCGTGTTCGTCGGCAGGCCCGGATGCCGAACCTCGACCAACGCGCCATTGACCCCCGCCACCGCGGAGAGACGCGTCTCGAAACCCGCCGTATCGACCTCGACGGACCGCGACGCGCAGCCCGCCAACGCCAAGGTCGCCCACAACACGCACACGACGACCCTCATCGTGACCTCACCCTCGACCTCCCATCGACAAAGACCTACCCTCCGACCGCGTACGGTTGGACCGAGGGCCGGATCAGCCGGCTTCCTCACGGGGCGCGGCGGACTCCGGCACCGCTGCGACCTCGGCGACAGTGGGTTCCGGTCCGGGGCTGGCCGTGTTCTCCGGCGGGGTGCGGGTGAACATGAAGGACTCCAGGACGGCGACCAGTTCAGGGCGGCTCCGGGTGGTCCAGGTTCCGATGAACTCGACTTCGTCGCGCCCCCGCGCCGTATTCCCCTCTCGCGCCAGTCCTTTCCCCTTTCCCTTGCCGGCGCGAGGAAGGCGCAGGAAGTCGACTGTGTAGCAGCCCTCGGGGTCGCCTTCCGGTTCCCAGCGGGCATCGAAAGTCAGCCGGGAATGTCCGTCGTTGCCGGAGATCAGGACGGAGCCGTAGAACCATTCCATGGTCTCGGGCGACGGGTCGACGGCGTAGAGACCGCTGATGTCGATCCGCCATCCGGCAGCCACGCGAAGCGGTTGCAGAAGCCGCCAGTGATCCTTCATGAAACCCGTCGCCTTTCGTGGTGTCGACTTGTCGTGCGGTCGGTCTGCTGAGTCGATACGCCCCGCACGCCGGGTGTAGTGCTGTAAGCGTTGCAGGCAACGGTGAGCGCAACCCGAGGGGCGTGGGATGAGCAGCGAAGCCATCAGGCTACTGAACGAGCTGATAACGGATCTGGAGGCCACAGGCTGGACGGAGCAGCGGCCACCCCTGTGGAACGGGTGGAACAGGAACGAGGCACGTAAGTACGCGAGTCCGGGAGGTGAGGCGATCGTCTGGGTGTCGATGAACCCTCCGGACGTTCAAGCGGTCCATCACTGGCGCGGAGACGCTCGCGGGAAAGGCGCAGCCATCTAGCCCGTCCCGCGGGCCCTCAGCACGACTGCGCCCTCAAGGATCGCCATGCTCGAACGTCTCGCGGCGCGCGGGTGATCGTTCACGGGCACCGGTTCGGGAGCTCGGGCTCCAGTGGACGCCGAGTTCTTCGGCGGCACGCTGCGCCTTGATCGCGCCCTTCCTGCCCTCGTAGGTCGACCACGGGCCCGGTCGACGTCATCTCGGTCTTCCGAGCAGCCGGGGCGCGGTCCTTGTCGGGCATGAAGAAGGCACATCCACCCAGTACCATCGCCGTGGCGGCCATCGTCACGAACACCACCGCGGGCCGTCGACTCATCACACACTCCCTACCCACGCTCAGCCACCACCTCGGTCCAGCGTGCGGTATCCGAGTCCACCACCGCATCCGTAGCACTACTCAAGCAGGCATAGTCCGCCGACCGCGGCCTGAATGTCCGGCGCAGTAGGGTTTCGCGCATGGCGCTGGTGTCGCATCTGTCCAACGGTGAGCTGGCCGAGTGGTGCGAACAGCACCTCCTCGGCGCGGCCGACCGCCGTCGGAGCGTTCCGAAGCACCGAGGTGAGTCTCGGGTGGGGCGGCGCGGCGGCGGAGATCGTGTCGACCACCAAGGACCTCGGCAAGTTCTGGCGCGCGCTGCTCGGCGGCAAGCTGCTCCCGCCGGCCCAGCTGGCCGAGATGAAGACCACGGACCCGCGCGGGCTCTATGACGGCTACGGCCTCGGCGTGCTCCGCCACGTGACGAACTGCGGCATCGTCACCTGGTTCCACGACGGCGGCACCCCCGGCTTCGCCACCGGTGGCGCCGTCACCGACGACGGCCGGACCAGCGTGATCGTGTCGCTGTCGAACGACGGCGAATTCAAGGACCAGATGGCCGCCAAGATGCGCCTGGTCGACAACGCGATCTGCCGATCACGTTAAAGCCCCGCCAGCGCAAAGAAAGTCGCCTCGTGCCGGGTGCCGTTCTCCTGGTTCCCTGTCCCGCAACGACAGAGAACCAGGAAAGCAGGCTCCGACCGGCAAAAGCCTTCCAACCTCGGCTGGCATCCATGCTGTTCTGCCCGCGGTGAACATCGACCCGGGCGGGCTCGAAGAGCATTACAGTCCGCTCCCATGGCGACGATCACGACGCGCACGGTCGAATATCCGGCTGACGGCCTGACGATGGTGGGACACCTCGCACTCCCGGCCGGAGCCGGTCGCCGACCCGCGGTCCTGGTCGGGCCCGAGGGAACGGGGCTGAACGACTTCCAGCGCGGCCGGGCCAACGCCCTAGCCGAACTGGGATACGTGGCACTGGCCTTCGATATCCACGGCGGGCGCTGGTTCACCAACCCCCAGGAGATGCTGGCCCGCTGCACCCCACTGCTCGCCGATCCCGACCGGATGCGGGACATCGGCCACGCGGCGCTCAACGTGCTGCGCGCCGAAGCACTGACCGACGCCGACCGGATCGCCGCCATCGGTTACGGCACAGGAGGCGCGATCGTCCTGGAGCTCGGCCGCGCCGGGGCCGAGCTGCGCGCGATCGGGACGATCAACGCGCTGACCACGGGCCGACCGGGCGAAGCGGCACGCATCCGCTGCCCGGTATGGGCCGGGGTGGGGTCGGAGGACCCGATCCAGCCGGCCGCACAACGCGACGCGTTCGCGTCCGAGATGCAGGCCGCAGGCGTCGACTGGCGCCTGGTCATCTACGGCGGCGCCCAGCACGCCTTTCACCACCCTCCCACCCGAGCCGACCAGACCGTGCTCCCCGGTGTCGGCTACCACCACCAGCACGCCCAGCGAGCCTGGCACGACATCATCGACCTGCTTGCCGAATGTCTGCCCACATCGGAATGAGCTCCGCCAAAGTCCCCCGCGGCCAATCGGCAGGCTCGGTAGCATGCGACACATGACCATCAAACTTGAGAACGTGGGCATCGCCGTTCGCGACCTCGAAGCGGCGATCTCCTTTTTCACGGACCTCGGCCTCACGGTCATCGAACGCACCACGGTCAGTGGCGAGTGGACCGAAACCGCCGTCGGCCTCGACGGCAACCACGCTCACATCGCGATGCTCCAGACCCCGGACGGTCGCGGTCGCCTTGAGCTCTTCGAGTACATCCACCCCGAAGCGATCGAGTCGAATCCGACTCTCCCCAACCAGATCGGCATGCACCGCGTCGCCTTCTCGGTCGGCGACATCGACAAAGCCCTCGAGATAGCCGCGAAACACGGATGTCGTCCGCTTCGGGGCGTGGCCACCTATGAGGACATCTACAAGCTCACGTACGTCCGCGGTCCCAGCGGCATCATCGTGATGCTCGCCGAGGAACTGAAGAAGAACTGACATCCGACACCCTCGACCTGCTCCAACCCTCCGGGGTCTGTCAAACGAGCGGTGTAACTCGGGTTGACGGAAACTACTTGTGTCCGGCGGCCAGACGACCGTCGAAGGCGCTCTCGAACGCGTTCAACGCGGGTTTCCACCGCATCGTCCAGCGTTCGCGGCCGGCGCCGGATCTTCACGTGGATCGCGTCGATGAAGATCACCGGATAGACCGGGTCCAGGGGCCGGTTCTGCCACTCGACCATGCCCTCCACCACCTTGTCGGTGATCGTGGAGATCGTCTGCCGGGACACCTCGGCGCCATAGACCTCGGCCAGATGCGCCGAGATCTCCCCGGTCGTCAAGCCCTTCGCGGCCAGCGAGATCACCATCTCATCCACACCGCTCAGGCGTTTCTGCCGCTTGGCCACGATCTTGGGCAGACAGGGTCGTCATGGAGAGTGCGCGGAGGTGCCCTGTCTGATCAAGATCACCGAGCATCCACTTGAGGGCGGAGCCGCCGACTCGCACCGCGACCTGGCCTCCGCCGTGCTGGTAGAAACGGGTCGCCGAAACACCGGTGGTGCCGGTGGTGATGACCAGCTCGACCGTCCTCCTCGGCATGCCCGACATCCGCGGCTCAGCGGGACGCGTCAGCACCGTTACGTGACGGTCCCCGCAGAGTTTCTGTCTGTGTGGTGCCGCTATGGCATGATCCGAGCATGACGACATCCAGAAAGGGCCATGGCGCGTAGATCGCCCGCCGCCGTCCGCGCGGCCCTTCCTGTTCACCCGCGCCTCCGGCCGTTCTCCGTCGTGCCTGGGTTGCCACGCTGGGTGTTGGCTGACATCCACCGTGTTGAGGCCACCCAGCTACGGCCAGGCGACATCGCGACCGCGTTCCGCGAGTTGCAGCGGTATGCCCGCGTCGCCCACCAGTACCGGGCACACTGGGCTCTCGGCTGCCCGTGCTGCGAGCCTCTGGCGCGTGAAACCTTGGACCTGGCACTCCGAGCACTTCCGCCGCGAAGCCGTGCCGCCCTGCACGCGCTCGTCCGCCCCCTCGACGACCAGATACGTCGAAAGACCCTGCCCGATCCTGCCGGGCCGCCGGACTGGCCGTGGTGGCAACGCCGCATCAGCGGGATCTACCGGTGCTGACCCCCGACAAGGACCGCCACAGGCGGCGCCGGACGGGCCTGAAACACCGGCGTACCAGCATGGCGATCGTGCTCGGCGACAGGTTGGTCAACGTGTCCCCGCCGGCGGGCAGCGGCCCCTACGCCTGCCCCTGCTGCGGTTATCTGACCCTCGACGCTCGGGGCGAGCACGAGACCTGCCAGATCGGCTCCTGGGACGACGATGGCCATGACGACCTCGACGCCACAGTGGTCCGGGGCGGTCCGAACAAAACCTCAGCCTCACCCCGGCACGGAACAACTTCGCCGAGCGGCTCGGCTGGGCGTCAACCGGGAAACCGCCCGCAAATGGCTTCACTCCGCCAAACCGGGGGGGCGCCCTGACGATCCTGGAAGCCACGGACGACATCGAGGTGGTCGCCGAGGCGGAAAACGGGACAGAGGCGGTCGAGGCTGTCACCCGCCACCGGCCTCATGTCGTGCTCATGGACGTGCAGATGCCCGGTTTGGACGGTGTCGCCGCACTCCGGGAGATCAACCGGTTCCCGAATCCGCCTGAAGTCGTCATGCTGACGACGTTCGATCGCGATGAACACATCTACGACGCTCTGCGTGCCAAGGCCGCGGGATTCCTGTTGAAGGACGCCGCCCCACGTGACCTGATCGCCGCGGTCCGAACGACGGCCGACGGCGGCGCCGTCCTCTCGCCGACCGTGACCAAGTGGGTCCTCGCCACCTTCGCCGGCAAGCAATCCCGGGACGAGCGTGCCGCCAGAGAACGCCTGGCGACTCTCACCGAACGCGAACGGCAGGTCGCCCGCGCGGTGGCCCAGGGGTTGACGAACGGTGAGATCGCCCGGAAGCTCGGCATGAGCGAAACCACCGTCAAAGCTCATTACTCGTCCGCGACGCCGACTGATCGACCGGTGAAGCCTGAGGCTCAGCCGTCGAGACCGTAGTGACCGGCTGGTAGCGTGTACTGGCCCGTGATCATCTGGGCCGGTACGAGTGGATCCTGCGATCGGGGATGGTTGGTATGGCGAATCCGTTGGTCGCGGACAAGGTCAGCTCGACGACGTGGGCGACCGGTGCCCCGCTCCTCGAAGAGGCACAGGGGGTCAAGTCCAGCATCGAAAGCGGTGACTGGGCTTCGGCGGTGATGGGTGTCGCCGGGACGGCGATGGAAGCCCTGTCGATGGTGACCGATCCGTTCGGCACGGTGCTCGCCGCGGGCGTGGGCTGGTTGATGGAGCACGTCGGCCCGCTCAAGGAGGCGCTGGACAACCTCGCGGGCGACCCGGATCAGGTCGCCGCGCAGGCGCAGACCTGGCAGAACATCGCGAAAGAGCTCGAGAGCGTGGGCCAGGACCTGGTCGAGCAGGTCGACGCCGACGTGCAGAGCTGGGCAGGGCAGGGCGCCGACGCCTACCGCGCGCAGACCGCCGAGCTGGCCACGTTGATCTCGGCCGCGGGCGAGGCGAGCGCGGGAGCGGGGAGCGGGGTCCAGACCGCAGGCGAGGTGGTCGCGGCGGTGCGGGGACTCGTCCGCGACATCATCGCGGAAGTGGTGGCGCGCCTGGTTTCCTGGGCGCTGCAGGTGATCGCGACGCTCGGTATCGGGCTGACCTGGGTGGTGCCGCAGGTGGCGGCGCTGGTCGCGAAGACCGCGACCAAGATCGCCGGCATCGTCAAGAGCCTCATCGGCGCGCTCAAGAAGTTGTCGGGCCTGCTGCGCAAGGCGGGCGATGTCTTCGAGAAGGCGGCGGGCGGCTTCAAGAAGATCAAAACCGGCAAACCGCCGGGCCGTCACTCGCCGGGCTCGCTGTCCGGTCCGGGAAAGACCGGTCCCAGCAGCACGGGCGGAGGGGGCGGGGGATCGCGCTCGCTCGACTTTTCACCGGGCAAACCGGACCAACATCCCTATGGGGGCGTGGACGTCCCTCAGTCCGCGCACGACCATGTGAGTCTGGGCAACCTCAAGCCGCCGAGGCCGAGGCCGCCGGGCAGCACGGCGCCGCCGCGGCCCTGGGGGTTCAGCGGCGGTCACATGTTGCAGAACGATCTGCCCCCGGGTACCGCCCCGCACAACACCCCCGGGCCGGGTGGCCGCCCCAACTGGCACGGAGCGGGGGTGAACGGCGGTAACCCGCCGGTGACGGCGGGACCGGTCGGCCCGCCGCCGCACCACGCCCCGCCGACCGGGCCGGGACCGTACGGTTCGCACCCTGACGCCAATGGCGTCTACAACCTGCACCACCCGACGATGGCCGACCCGAACGGCGGCGTGGCGGGCAAGCCGATGAGCACGATGTTCCCGCAGGGCCTGAACCAGGGGATGGTGCAGAACCTCGGGGATCAGGCGTGGAACGGCGGCAACCCCAACGGTGGTGTCACGCCGGGCCCGCCGCCCAGGCCCGGCGGCCAGCAGAGCTACACGTGGCAGGGGCAGGGACAGATCCCCTTCACCCCGATCTGGGACCCCGGCGGCGCCCACCACGGCAGCGGCAGCGGAAACCACCCGAACGCGGGCAGCACCATCAACATGTCGGGCTTCGCCAATCCGAACGGAACAGCGGGGCCGGGCGGCTTCCTCAGCCCGCCCACCTACTATCCCGACGGCAGGCTGGACCCGCCGGTGAAGTTCCCGTGACGACGAAGGGGAACCCGGGCACATGACACCCACCACCCTCAGCTCACCGCTCACCGTGGGGGAGTCGATCGGACTCGCCTTCGACGAGCATCGCCGGTTGCGGATCATGGCTCCGGAAGAGCTCCTGCCGCTCGCGGCCTGGCTCTACACAGACGCGCAACCGAACCTCTCGGCGCTCGATCAGCTCGGTGCGACGTTGCAGCGATGCCGGACCGAGGAAAAGACCCTGGTCGGCAACGGATGCATGATCGATTTTGTCAACGATCTCGTCGTGCTGGAGAGCCGTTACGACCGGTGGCCGCGGAAAGTCTTGCCGCAGTCTGTTTTCTGGCCCGTGCTCAACGGGTTGAGGTCGTTCCTGAGCGCCACCGCGGGTCACCCGGAGCTGGGTCGCCCGGCGGGGTACCCGCTGGCGCCGGTGCGCCACTTCGAGGACTCCGCCGAAGACATGAACAAGCCGTTCCTCGTCAGCCACACCTATTTCCCGGTGGACTGGACCACCGACGACGTGCGCGCCGCGGGGGACGGGGCGTGGACGTCGCCGAGCGTGCTCCGCGACGAGAAGACCGGCTTGTGGTCAGGTATGTGGCGAGATCTCGAATTGGCGGGCTATTTCGACCCGTCGACCGGTGAAGTGCAGACCTATTTCCCCGTGATCGCACCATGACCGCCCGGGCCCGCGGCGAGTTGAGCGGCGCACGCCTTCCGGACCTCTGCTTCGAGTAGATGCGTGGGCCGGCCCCAGCTTTCGCCCCATTCGTCGAAGCAGTAGGAGACCTTGCCGAGGTGAAGGTCGATGACGCTTTCGGGGTACCCGGTCTGAATGAGGATGCCGTCGACTTCGTCGACGATCCACGCCTCGCTGACCAAGCCGTCGGCGTGCAGGCGGGCAAGGTAGGTGAAGGCGGTCCGCGCCGCAGCCGTAACCGAGTCCGGGATGAACGTGTGGCAGTCGGCGAGTGCTTCGCGCACGACGTCGTGCACTTCGTGGGAATCTGTGCCGCCCAAGCTTGCCAGCGTCCGGAGGTCCGGCCCGTCATGGCCGTCCACGAGCCAGTGCGCCGCCCAGAGAGGAATCCGCTCAGTAGGCGCCATGCCCAGCGCTATCCAGGCGGCGACCAACTTCGGCGAGGGGATCTCGCCGGGGCGGCGAGCGGGCCAATCACGCATGAGTCGATCTTTCCCTGGGTATTGGGAGGTAAGTCAAACATGGCAGGATCGATCCTGTCTTCTTCGTTGCTTTGAAGGCATGGTTTGCCTACCTACTGGTGTGGTCGGCGGTCGAGTGTGGAGGATTTGGGACATTGAACGTCCCAATCCAGTCGAACGCATGATCCGGGGGGGTGTCACCGGGTTTGGTGGCATCTTCGGACCGCTGATAGGGACACGGCCGCCTTCGGCTAGGTCTCGTCGTAACAATGAGCGCCAACGGCAAACCCTCCAGAAGAAAATCGCCGACGCGGCCCGCAAACAAGACAACCTGCTACGCCAAGCAGAAAACGCCGCCCCCGAAGACCCCTTCAGCCATCCCAGACGACGCCGACGACCCTCCCCTGCCCAGCTGAACCTGCTAGCCGCTCTGCCCTACCTGAAAGCCAACCTGCGTCAGGCTCCAGCCGACCTGCTGCACCGTCTGTTAGATCTGACGAAGCTCACGATCAAGGTCCACTACCAGACCGATCAGGCGACCATCACAGCCACGTTGCCTGGGGACCTGGACGCGATAACCGCCATCGGCGACTCGGCATCGCAAGAACAATGCCCAGGCCAGACCCAATGTGCATTCTGCTTGTGCCCCCTGCCCGGCAGCAGCGTCCGCACCTGACTCGCCGACATGGCGCCGTCCAGGAACACCTGCAGGCGCCGTCCGGTGGTCACCGTCTGGAATCGAGCACGGCGCGCGTCCAGCCGGTCAGGGCTGTCCTCCGGCCGTTCACCGAACGCCCGCAAGAACTCTTTCAGAACCTCGGCTTCGACTCCAGGCTGTTCCAAACCGCCGGTCAATCGGGCGAACAGCTGACCTTCCGGAAAGAAGTCGCGTGCTCAGTGAGCCAGCTCGATCCCTGTCGCGGTCTTCCCCACCCCGGCGTGCCGGCGAAGACCACGATCTGGTTGCCGTCACCGCCGCCATCCCCCCGTTCCAGGACGTCGTCCTGGTTGACATGATTCTTGTTCCTGCCCGGAAGCTGGTCGGGCACCGCAGCGTCGATCATCATCAACCCCCTCCGCGGGCAGCGTACCGAGAAGAACCACCTCCGGCACGGACCACGGGCTCACCGAAGCAATCAAGTCGTGCGGGCTGCGACAGCTTGGGTCAAGATCTGCAGAAAAGAGCGTTCGCATGCCGGATTTTGCAGTAAGCTCCACGTCTCACGAAAAGCGTCGATGACGAGCTGCTCGGCGATTGCCTTGTCCCGCAGCCTGGCATAGGTCGTCCTGTAAGCAGTCTGACAATAAGAGTCGACAAGAACGCCGAACGCTTCGACGTCACCGGATCGAGCCCGGGCCTCGAAGTCGCGTTCCCGATCGGAAGTACGTCGGACATCGAGAGTTTCGAACTGTCGCACAACCAGGCCGCGCTCCTTATTGAAGGATTCTTCCTGTCATCCGACCATCCTTCGCACCGTTACCGCACTCCGCAACACCCCACCCCTTCCCGAGTGAACTTGCGGCGTTCACCTCATCGCCGGGAGACCCAGTGGTCGGCCTCCCGGCACATACCGGCTTTGGTGGTATGACTTGTTCTCGGGTTCGGCACTTGATCGGCTGCGATGCCACGATCACGGGGCCTCCCTGCCGTGCTTTCGTGGCTGAACCGCCGAAGGTGGAATGCAGTCAGGCATCCGCAGCAGGCGTGATTTCCGCCCACAAGAAGCGCAACAGGGCTGCCGACCCAGTGATGAAAGCGTGCTGAAACTCAGCTCGGCCGTGTCCGGCGCGAGGTGGGCTGCGCGGATCGCAGGTGTGCCTTCCGCCGGTGGTGCCGTTGCTGACAGGCGCGTGAGCAGTACCGGCGGCGCCGGCCCACGGTCGGCTGGACGAGTCGGTCTTCGCAGACGGCGCAGCGTTCCAGCGACGCGGTGGTTTCGACACGTGTTTCGTCACGTCCTTCGTGGGGTGAAGGCCGACGATCCGGGAGCGCCTGCGCCGCGGTAGTGAGACTCGTCGTCGCGACTCGACGGCGTGGCGTGCGCCGCATCAGTTCGCCGTCGAGCCACGGGCATTCGTCCACGATGTCGTCGTCGGGGCATTCCAGGAGGTGCCGCAGGTACGCGTGGGCATCTTGCAGCTCGCGGATCTTCTCCTCGACTACCCCGGCGTGGCTCCGCACGACGCTTTGCCATTCGTGGTTGCGGCTGCCGGAAATCACGACCGACGCCTTCTCAAGCGGCATTGCCGCGGTCACACAGCACAGGTAGGCGAGACCGATGCGGCGCAGTTCGGTCTCGGAGTACACCCGCCGCCCGTTGACGCGCGGGGGCTCGGGAAGCACACCTTGGGACTCCCACCACCGCACCGCCGACGGGGCGAGGTCGTAGAGGGCGGCAGCCTTGCCGATCGAGACGCCGAGTGCATCGCTCATGGCCTCATTTGACATCAAGTCGCCTTGAAGATCCAAGATTGAAGTGAGGTTAGACATACCTAAGTAAGGAGTCGGGATTTGAGTACGACCACCGGCGCCCGGACGGATTCCGCGGCCGAGCCGGAAATCCGTCCGGAGACCGAGGAACCGGCCGGGCTCGCCAAGCCCGGGGCGCTGGGGCGCCTGTTCGCCCCCATCCGGTCCTCTCTGATCGTGTGCGGCGTTCTGTCGGCGCTGTCCGCGGCCGCGGGGATCGTGCCCTACATCGCCGCGGCCGAGATCGCGCGGGTCGTGCTCACCTCTCCGGAAGGTGCGGCGGCCGCGGTCTGGACGTGGGTGGGGATCGGGGCCGGCGGTGCGGCTCTGTGGCTGGTGCTCATGGTCCAGTCCTCGCGCCTGGGACACTACGCGGACGCGGCGATCCTGCACGATCTGCGGGTACGGATCGTGCGTCACCTCGGGGCGCTGCCGATGGGCTGGTTCCGTGCCGCGGGCTCGGGCCGGGTCAAACGGGCCATGACGGGCGATCTCGAGGAAATGCACGAGGTCATCGCGCACGCGCTGGGACAGCTGACGGGAGCGGTCACGGTGATGGTCGCCGCGGGCGGTTACCTGTTCTTCGTCGACGTCCCGATGGCACTGGCCGTGGCGGGCGTGCTGGGCCTGATGGGACTGAGCTACCGCGTCTCGATGCGCTCCATGACGACGCATGTGAACCGGTTGATCGCCGCCGAAGGCCGGATCAGCGCGGCCAGTGTCGAGTACGCCGACGGCATCCAGGTGGTCAAAGCGTTCGGCACCGGAGGCCAGGTCCTTCGCCGCTACGACGACGCGGTGAACGAGTACGCCGAAGCGTTCGCGGCCTGGGTCGCGGAGGTGCGCTACAGCTCGGCGGGCACTCGGTTGCTCGGCTCGGAGATGGCCGTCCTGACTGTCGTGACCGCCGCCGGGCTGGCCTTCATCGCCGGCGGGTCGCTCACCGCGGCGGACCTCGTGGCCTTCCTGGTCGTCTCGGCCGGGTTGCCGACCTCGATCCTCCCCGCGGTGTCGGCCGCGCAAGGAGTGCGCAAGGGCCGG
Source organism: Amycolatopsis sp. NPDC089917 (assembly GCF_040684635.1). Classification (NCBI taxonomy): domain Bacteria; kingdom Bacillati; phylum Actinomycetota; class Actinomycetes; order Pseudonocardiales; family Pseudonocardiaceae; genus Amycolatopsis; species Amycolatopsis sp. NPDC089917. The sequence continues at coordinate 57,280 of NZ_JBFBGL010000003.1, forward strand.
ATGGGGGCGGCCAACATCGAACGGCTGCTGGCCCGCCGCCCGCTCCCGGAGCCGCAAGCCCCGGAAACACCGGCCGGCCACGGGGTCGAGTTCGACGACGTGTCGTTTTCCTACGACGGGGCGACCTTGGCGGTGGACCGGATCAGCGCCGTCTGCCCGCCGGGGACGGTGACCGCGATCGTGGGCCCCTCGGGAGCGGGCAAGACGACCCTCGCAGCTCTGCTCCCGCGCTTTCACGAGGTGACCAGTGGTGCCATCCGGATCGGCGGGACCGACATCCGCGCGATCCGGTCGGCCGATCTGCTGGCCTCGATGTCGCTGGTGTTCCAGGATGTCGCGCTGCTGCGTGACAGCGTGGCGGAGAACATCCGGATCGGACGGCCGGGAGCCGGTGACGAGGAAGTCCGCCGGGCCGCCGTCGCCGCGCAGATCCACGACGTGATCGAGGCACTGCCTGCCGGATACGACACCCCGCTCGACGCGGGCGGCGGCGGGCTCTCCGGCGGTGAGCGCCAGCGGCTGACGATCGCGCGGGCGATCCTGTCCGGCGCCCCGATCGTGGTGCTGGACGAGGCGACCGCGGCGCTCGACCCGGACAGCGAGACCGCGGTCCAGGAAGCACTCGCCGGGTTGACCGCGGGCAAGACGGTGCTCGTCATCGCGCATCGGCTGCACACGATCGCCGAGGCCGACCAGATCCTCGTGCTCGACAACGGACGACTGGCCGAGCGGGGCCGCCACCGCGACCTGCTCGCCGATGGCGGTCTCTACGCCCGGATGTGGGCCGCTCAGGAAGCGGTGCCCGCATGATCCGCCGGCTTTACCGCCTGTGGCCCGATCCGCGCTTGCTGGCCAAGCTGTGGTCGCTGACCGCGGCGCAGGCCGTCCTGCAAGGTCTGCTGCTGGGTCTGCTCATCCCGATCCTGGACGCCGTCGTGCGCCCCGAGCCCGACGTCGCCGCGGCCGCGCCGTGGCTGGTGCTGGGTGCGATCGGCGCGGTGACCTACGGAACGCTCAGCATCCTCGCCGACCCGGTGGGCTACGCCGCGGGCGGCGCGCTCGCGGCGCAACTTCGCCGACGCTCGATGCGGCACGTGAGCACGCTCCCGCTGGGCTGGTTCACCGCGGAGCGCAAGGCGCGGCTCGCGAGAGCGGTGACCGCGGACATCGGCGACGCCGCCCATCTGGCGGTGGTGATCGGCAATCCGGTCATCACCTCGACCGTGCTGCCCGGCACGATCGTGATCATCGCCTTCCTCGTCGAGTGGCGGGTGGCGTGCCTGCTGTGCCTGACGGCGCTCGCCGCCTCGTTCGTCCTCCGGCGGGCAGCGCACGTCGCCAGCGAGGCCGAGATCGAACTGGAGCGCGCGTCCGCCGAGGTCGCCGGCCGGGCGATCGAGCTCGGCCAGGCCCAGCCCGTCCTGCGGGCGGCGGGGCATGCCGAAGGCACCCCGCGGATGCACGCCGCGCTGGACGAGCACCGCAGGACCTACCGGGAGGGCATGGACCGCGCCCGGCGGCCGTTCTTCGGTTACACGGCGGTGGTGGCGGCCGGATTCGTCGCGGTGCTCGCCTTGGTCGCCGGGCTCATGCTCGGCGAAAGCATCGGAGTCGCCGAAGCGATCGTCCTGCTGGTGCTGGCCGCCCGGTTCCTGCAGCCCCTGGGCAACCTCATCGACCTCGTCGGCGCGCTCCGGGCGATGACCAACAAGATCTCCCGTATCGAGGAGCTCCTCGCCACGCCGGCGCTGCCGTCGCCGACCGGACCGTCGCGCGGAATCGGCGAGCCCTCCATCGAGTTCTCCCATGTCACCTTCACCTATCCCGGTGGCGTCGCCCCCGCGCTCCGGGACGTGTCGTTCTCCTGTCCCCCGGGCTCCACCACCGCCCTGGTCGGCCCGTCGGGCTCCGGGAAGACGACCGTGACCCGGCTCATCGCCCGGTTCTTCGACGTGGAGTCGGGGGCCGTGTCCGTCGGCGGTGCCGACGTCCGCGACCTCGAACCGGCCGTGCTGCTCGACGACATCGCGATCGTCTTCCAGGACGTCTACCTGTTCGACGACACGATCGAGCAGAACCTGCGCCTCGCCCGCCCCGAAGCGACCTGGGACGAACTGCGGGACGCCGCCCGCGCGGCCCGGCTCGACGAGATGATCGAACGCCTGCCCGGCGGCTGGGACACCCGCGTCGGCGAAGCCGGGACCCAGTTGTCCGGTGGTGAGCGGCAACGGGTCGCGATCGCCCGCGCGATGCTCAAACGGGCCCGCGTCGTGCTCGTCGACGAGGCCAGTTCCGCGCTCGATCCGGAGAACGAGGCCGCGATCACGCAGGCCATCGCCAATCTCGGCGCCGACCCGGACCGCACGGTCCTGGTCATCGCGCACCGTCCCGCCACCCTGGCCTCCGCCGATCAGGTGATCTCCCTGGATTCCGGCCGGGTCACGGAGACCGGAACGCCCGCGGAACTCCTGCACACCGGTGGGTCCTTCGCGCGGATCAGCAAGCAGTACGACCAGGCGCGGCACTGGCGCATCGGGACGACAGCGCCGTGAGCGCCGCACACACGCCGGATTCAGGAGGAACCACAGTGTCCACAAAGGACTCCCGCCGACATCGCGACACCGTCGCTCTGCTGGTGGTGTCGTGCGCCGTGCTCGCCACGGCCGGCTGCGGCGCGAGTTCGCCCTCCGCCGGGCCGGGAGGCTCGATCGAGGTCCAGTCGTGCGGCCGCACGGTGGCGTTGGACGCGCCCGCGCGGAGCGTGGTGGTCGTGGGCGCCGGGTCGGTCGACACCCTGTTCGAGATGGGTGCCGGTGATCGCATCACCGGAGTCGTCGGAGTACACGCGCGGCCCGCTCCGCGGTTCGCCGCCCGGCTCGGCGACCTGCCCGACATCGGCGACGCACTGCCGGGCCGCGAAGCACTGCTCGCCCGGCAAGCCGATCTCGTACTCGCCGAGCAGGGCCGGACCCTGAGCGGCCAGGAGGGCACCCCCACGATCGAGCAGCTGCGGCAAGCAGGCACCGCCTCCTACGTCGTGGCCAGCGGCTGCGACGAGAACCCGGTGGCGGCCAAGGTCACCGACTCCTTCACCGAGATCGAGAACTTCGGCACGCTGCTCGGCGCGTCAGACGGCGCCCGGGATCTCATCGGCCGCCTCCAAGGAAGGCTCGACGACGTCCAGAGACGGGTAGCGGGCCGGAAACCGGTCAAGGTCGCCTACCTCACGCTGATCGGCCCGGATCTGTGGGCCTTCACCAGCGGGCTGGACGTCGACATCGTCACACGAGCGGGCGGGAAGAACCTTTGGGACGACCCCGGAAAACCGTTCACCCTGATGAGCAGGGAAGAGATCACCGCGGCCGATCCGGAGGCGATCCTGTTCTTCCCGTCGACCCCGACCGCCGACCCGCTGGAGTACGTGCGGCGGAACTTCCCGACCACGGCCGCCGTGAAGGACGGCCGGATCCACGTCGTGGCACCGGAAGACTCCGCCAGGACAGGGGTTCGCCCGGTGTACCAGGTCGAGACGATCGCGCGCTTCCTGCACCCCGAAGCTTTCGAGGCCAAGTGAACCTCGCAAGGCATTCCCGGGTCTCCTGGGTGCTGGTGCCCGCTCTGCTCGCGGTCCTGGCGGTGACGACGACCTTCGGGATCGCGTTCGGCTCGGTCGGCGTCGACCTGCCCACGGTGGGTGAGGTGCTCTGGCATCGCCTGATCGGCGATGACAGGGCACCTGCCGGTGCTGTCGACCAGATCGTCTGGAACCTGCGGGTGCCCCGGGTCCTGCTCGCGGTGGTCGTCGGAGCGGGCCTCTCGCTCGTCGGTGCCGTACTGCAGGCGACCGTGCGCAACCCCCTGGCGGACCCCTACGTGCTCGGTGTCTCGGCCGGAGCCGGGTTGCTGGCCGCGGTCACCATCACGATCGGCTCCGCCGCCCTCGCCGGCCTGTCCACGTCGGCGGCGGCGTTCGCCGGTGCGCTCGGGGCCACCGGCGCGGTACTCGTGCTGGGCCGTCGCGACGGCCGTTACTCACCGAGCCGCCTGATCCTCGCGGGCGTCACCCTGTCGTACCTGTTCACCGGACTGACCAGCTTCGTGATCTTCCAGTCCGCCGATCCCGACAAGACCCGCTCGGTGATGTTCTGGCTTCTCGGCTCCCTCGGCGAAGCCGGCTGGTCGAATCTCGCGGTTCCCACCGTGGTGGTGCTGATCGGCTGTGCCTACCTCCTCACCCGGGCTCGCGCCCTCAACGCCATGGTGCTCGGCGACGACACCGCGCTTTCGCTCGGCTTCGCCGTGCACCGGCAGCGGTTCGTGCTGCTCGTTTCGGCTTCGCTGGTGACCGGTGTCCTCGTCGCTGTCGTCGGCGGTGTCGGGTTCGTCGGCTTGGTCATCCCGCACCTCGTCCGCCTGGTGGTGGGCCCGGATCACCGCCGCATACTCCCGATCGCCGTGCTCACCGGCGCGATCTACCTCGTCGCCGTCGATCTGCTGTGCCGGGTGATCGTCCGGCCGGCGGAACTGCCCGTCGGGATCGTCACCTCCGTGCTCGGTGCCCCGCTGTTCCTGTGGCTGCTCCGCCGTTCCAGGACCGGACGATGACGCGGCTCGAACTGACCGGGGTCACCGTCGAACTCGGCGGAGCACCGATCACCATCGGCTGCGACCTGGTGGTCCGCGACGGCGAACGCGTCGGCCTCGTCGGCCCCAACGGCAGCGGCAAGACCACCTTGCTGCGCACCGTTTTCCGTGCCGTCGACCCCGTCGCCGGCGAAATCGCGCTCGATGGGGACCTCGTCGGCACGCTCAGCCAACGGCAGATCGCCCGCCGGGCCGCGCTGGTCCACCAGGAGCCGGTCACCGACTTCGACCACACCGTCGAAGACATCGTCACGCTGGGCAGGGCACCGTGGCAGGGCCCGTTCGACCGCACGAGCACGGCCGTGCGCGCGGCGGTCACCGAGGCCTTAACCCGCGTCGGGCTCCTCGGCCACCGGGAGCGCCCGATCGGCACGCTGTCCGGTGGGGAAAAGCAGCGTGTCCTGGTCGCCCGGGCGATCGCCCAGGAAAGCCCGCTGCTGCTCCTCGACGAGCCGACCAACCACCTCGACATCCACGCCGCGCTGGACCTGCTCGAACTGATCCGGGCGCTCCGCCGCACAACCCTCTGCGTGCTCCACGACCTCAACCTCGCCGCCGCCTACTGCGACCGGTTGTACGTCCTCGACGCCGGACGCGTCGTCGCCGACGGAGCACCGGCGGACGTTCTCACCCCCGAACTCGTCCGCGACATCTTCCGCGTCGGATGCGTGCGCCTGCCCCATCCCACCACCGGGCGGCCGCTCCTCGCCTTCACCGCCGCCCTGGAGCGCAAGGCGAACGTGTCGACCGGATCGCCGGTTTCCCGAGGCAGTGCGCGGTAGCCTCGGAGTCGTCGTTCACTCACGCATCGTGCTCGCGGAAAGAGGAACCGATGGACAACAGGCCCGCCTCGGTCGCCCGTCGCACATTCCTCGCCGGAGCGGCCGCCCTCGGCCTCGGCGCGTGCGGACCCGGCCGCCAGGCCGCCGGTGACCACGATGGAGCCACCAAGCCGGTACGCCATCCGTACGGCGAGACGCAGGTTCCGGTCAGCCCGCGGCGAGTGATCACCCTCGATCCGGGGCAGGCCATGCAGGTCGCGGTCGAGCACGGTGTCCCGCTGGTGGCGTCGGCGACACTGGAGACCGACCAGCCCATTCCGGCCTACCTTCCGCCGCCGAAGCAACCGTTCGAGCATCTCGGCTTCGGGCAGGTGGACGTCGAACGCCTGGCGGGCTTCGGCCCCGACCTGATCGTCGGGCACACCTCGATCCTGCGGGACAAGTATCCGGCGGTATCCGGGCTGGCCCCCACGGTGGCCTACGCCAACACCGCGAACAAGGTCGAATGGCACGAGGCGTCCCTCACCGTCGCCGACGTCTTCGGTGCCCGGCAGGCACAGCAACAAAAGCTGGACGCCTATCGTGCGCGAGCGAACCGGTTCCGCGAGCGGCACCAGCGGCTGCTGGGCGGCCGGAAGATCGTGCTGCTCCGCTTCACCACGGAGGAAATGCGCATCATCACCGATTCGGTGATCTTCCCGTCGAGGATCCTCAGCGACGCGGGGATCACCCGTTCGTCCTCCAGCTCCCCCGCCAAACCCACCGACACCTACACATCGCTCTCGCCCGAGCAGGTCGGCAGACTCGCCGACGCCGACGTGATCATCCACTTCAGCGGCGGTGGCGCGAGCGAAGGCGGCCAGGTTTCGAGCACGTCGGCCAAGTACACCCAAGGAGATCTGTGGCGGCGGCTTCCCGCCGTGCGGACCGGCAAAGTCTTCGAGGTCTCCCGGATCTCCTGGTGGGACGGCGGTTCGACGTCGGCGGCGAACGCTGTGCTCGACGACCTCGACCGCGTCGTCGGCGAGTTCGCCTGAGCCGTCATCGCATCGATCCGCGGCGCCACCAGCGGCCCATCAACACGGCCAGATAGCAGCCGCCGAACACACCGGTCGCCACTCCGACCGGGAGGTCACCCGCCGGGAACGCGGCCTGTCCCGCCAAATCCGCGCCGATCAGCAGGACGGATCCGACCAACCCGGCGCCGACCAGGCTCGGGCCGGACGCGTGCAGCAGGCGCCGGGCGACATGCGGCGCGGCCAGTGCCACGAACGCGACCGGGCCCGCCGCCGCGGTCGCCGCACCCGCCAGCCCGACGGCGATCGCGAACAGGCCCAGCCGGGTCGGACCCACCGGAACGCCGAGCCCGATACTCATCTCGTCGCCCAGCTCCAGCAGACCGAGCCGGCGGGACAGCAGGATGGCCGCCGGCACCAGCACGACGACGGCGATGGTCCCGATGGTCACGTGATCCCAGGTGCGGTTGAGCAGCGAACCGGTCAGCCACACCCCGGCGCGGAAGGCGTCGTCCAGTTCCGCCGTGATGAGCAGATACCGGTTCGACGCGGAGAGGAACGCGGCGATCCCGATCCCCACCAGCACCAGCCGGAGGCCGGAAACCCCGGCACGATGCGAGATCAGGTACACCACCGCCGCGGCCACCATCGCGCCGGCGAGGGAAGTGAACGCGACCGCGAGCGCGCTCCCGCCGAGGAGCACGATCTGCAGCAGCGCGCCGGTCGCCGCGCCGCCGGACACTCCCAGGACGTCCGGGCTGGCCAGCGGGTTGCGCGCGAGACTCTGCACGATCGCGCCGCTCACCCCGAGTGCGGCGCCTACCAGCAGCCCCGTCAGTACCCGCGGCAAGCGAACGGTCCAGAACACGTACTCCGCTCCAGGCGGCCCCGGACGGCCCGCGAGCATGCCCAGCACCTCAGACACCGGGATCGGGAACTTGCCGACGGTCAGCGCGTAGACGGTCAAGCAGGCCAGTGCGACGGCGAGCACACCGGCCATCGCGGTCTCTCGCGGCCGGATCCGTACGGACAGACCGGCCACCCGCACCACCCGCGTCCTGGTCATCCGGACCTCCGCCGTCGCACCAGGAACACGAAGAACGGGGCGCCGATGACGGCGGTCATGATCGACACCCGAAGCTCCCCCGAGGGAAGGACGACCCGGCCGAGCACGTCCGCGAGCACGACCAGGGTGCCGCCGAGCACCCCCGCGTACGGCAGCAGCCAGCGCTGGTCCGGACCGGTCACACCGCGGGCAAGATGCGGAACGGCGAGCCCGACGAACGCGATCGGCCCCGCCGCCGCGGTGGCGATCCCGGACAGCAGCAACACCGCCAGCCCGACCAGCACCCGCGTGCGCGCCACGCGCACCCCGAGCGCACCACCGAGTTCGTCGCCAAGACCCAGCGCGTTCAGCCGGGCGCCGAGGGACAGCGCCAGCACCACGCCGGCGGCCAGGAAGGGCAGCAGTTGCACCACGACCGCCATCCCCGGCTTGGCGACGTCCCCGACGATCCAGAACCGGTACTCGTCGAACGACTTCGGGTCCAGATAGACGATTCCCTCGGCGCAAGCGGCGAGCACGGCCCCCACGGCGGTGCCTGCCAACGCCAGCCGGACCGGCGTGCCTGCCCCCGGACCGCGGCCGGCGATGGCGTAGACCAGCATCGTGCTCAGCGCCGCACCCAGCATGGCGAACCAGACATACCCGCGGAACGTGCCGATCCCGAAGCCGACGAGCGCGACCAGCACCCCCAGCGCCGCGCCCGCGTTGATCCCGAGCACTCCCGGGTCGGCGATCGGATTCCGCGTCAGCGACTGCATCAGCGCCCCGGCCAGGCCGAGCGCCGTCCCGACGCAGACACCCAGCACCGTCCGCGGCATCCGCAGGTCGTACACGATCACCGCGACGTCGCTGCGGTCGTCGTCGAACAGCACCTGCAGCACCCGACCGGCCCCCACCGGTTCAGAGCCCACGAGCAGGCTCAGCAGGACGGCACCGGCAAGCACCACGAACGCCAGCGCCAGGCCGCCCGCACGCCGCATGACGGCCGTCACCGCCGGACCATCCCCCGTCACCTGCCAGTCCATCCTGTTCGTCGTCAGGACGCCGAAGATCATAAGCGGTGAATCCCGGCGAACTCGGGTTGTCCACCAACGGAGTAACGCCCCGGGCCAGTCTCGCATGATTAGCTATGCCTAACCTAACTAACTCCAGGTAAAGGCTCGACCACATGACCAGTTCGCTCTCCACCCCCATCGAGGACGTCGCGGTCGCCCGTGTCCGATGGCCCCGCTTCGCACTGGCCGCGATCCTCGTCGTGACAGCCGCTTGGTACGGCTGGGGGATCTGGAAACTCGGCTACGGCTATCCGTACTACAGCGCCGCGGTCGATTCGATGTCACGGAGCTGGACCGGCTTCCTCTTCGGTTCGGTGGACCCGCTGGGCGTGGTGACGGTCGACAAACCGCCGATGGGCTTGTGGGTCCAGGTGCTTTCGGCGCGGGCACTGGGCTTTCACGGGTGGTCGCTGATCCTGCCGCAGGTTCTGGAAGGAGTCGCGACGGTCTGGGTGCTGTTCCTCACCGTCCGGCGATGGCAGGGCGAGCGGGTCGCGCTGCTCGCCGCCGCGCTCTTCGCCTGCACGCCGATCGTGGTCGCGGTGGTCCGCGACAACATGCCGGATCCGCTGCTGTTCCTGCTCCTGGTGAGCGCGGCCTATGCCGTCACGCGCGCGATCGACTCACCGGCGCGGGAACGGCGGTGGATGCTGCTCGCCGCGGTCTTCCTCGGCTGCGCGTTCACCACGAAAATGGTGCAGGCGTGGCTGGTCCTGCCGTCACTGGCCGCGGCCTACCTGGCGGGTTCGGCTTCCACGGTGCGCGCCAAGGCCGTGACGACGGCGCTGGCGACCGGCGTCCTCGCGATCACCTCGTTCTGGTGGGTCGTGGTGGTGGACCTCTGGCCGACACCGAAGCCGTACATCGGCAGCAGTGTGGACGGCACCGCCCGCGATCTCGTGTTCGGCTACAACGGCTTGGGCCGCATCGTCGGCCAGGACTTCGCGGCGGCCGCCAGTTACGCCGAAGACCACGGGAAGTCCTTCTATCAGAGCGATCCCGGTATCGGCAGGCTGTTCGGGACGTCGCTGGGCGGGCAGGCGGGCTGGTTGCTGCCGCTCGCGCTGGCGGCCGTTCTCGCTTCGATCCTCTTGGTGTTGCTCGGCAGGCGTCCGCCGCGAAGGATCGTGGCCGGCTGGACGCTCTGGGGCGGCTGGCTGCTGACCTGCGCCGTCGTGTTCAGCTTCATGCGCGGAATCTGGCTGCTGTACTACACGGCCGAACTCGCGCCCGCCATCGCCGCGCTCTCGGCCGCCGCCCTCGCCGCGCTGTGGCGGCATTATCGAGCGGAGGGCCGCTGGTGGCCCGTGCTTCCCACGGTCGTCGCCTGTCTCGGCGGCTGGGCCTGGCTCCTGGTGAACCGCGCGCCGGAATGGAACGGCTGGGCAGGCCTCGTGGTGGTCGTCGTGACGCTGGTGTCCGTGGCCCTGCTCGTCGCCGGGAAGCTGGGACCCCGCCGCCTCGCCCCGCAGGGTTTCGCCGCGGGACTGGTCGCGATCACGGTCGCCCCCGTGGTGTGGTCCACGGCGACGAGCGTCGGCTACTCCGCGGGTCTGCCGATGCTCCCCGCCGCCGGGCCGGTGTCGCTGCAGACGGACTATCTCGAGCCCGAGGTCCGCGACGATCTACGCGGACTGCTCGGCGGCTGGGGAGCGCGTGACTACCGGGCATCCGCCGGTGTCCTCGACGACTCGGGGAAGGCGCTTCTCGGTTACGTGGAAAGGGAATCGGGCGCCACGCGGATCGCGTTGGCAGCCGAAACGGCGGACACCGCCGCGCCGTTCATCCTGGCCACCGACCGCGGCGTGGTCGGTATGGCGGGCTTCACGAACCGCGATCCGGCTCCGTCGGCCGATCAGCTCCGGCAGTGGATCGAGCACGGCGAAGTCGCCTTCGTTCTGCTTCTGCCGGAGGAAAAGGGGCAGTACGAGTTCGTGCGGACCTCGTGCGCCGCGGTGCCGCCCGCTTCCTACGGTGCCGAAGAAGGACCTGGCGACCTCTATCGCTGCCGCCGTTGACCATTTCGGGTCTCGGCGACTGAACGAAACGGCGAACACGCGTGATCAGACGGACGACACGCGTGATCAGACGGACGACGCGAAAGCCACTTTCGGGACGTCTGACGTCCCGAAAGTGGCTTTCGCGTCACGAGAACCACAGACCGGTCAGTACTCCTTGAGGATCTTCTCGATCTCGTCCTGGAACGACATGGCCGCCTTGTAGTGCAGGGCGTAGAAGTTGCCGGTCGGCAGGGATTTGCCCGCCTTCACCGCACGCAAACCCTTGTACGCGGGCAGATCGATGATCTGCTGCGTGTCCGCGCCCGCCTTGCCCTGGTAGTCGGCCTGGTACAGGATCACGTCGGCCTCGTCGAGCTTGTCCAGGTTCTCGGTCGAGAACTCCGGGGTGTTGTTCTGCGGGTCCGTGATCCCCGCGCGAGCGAACTGCACGCCGAGATCCTTGAGGATCGTGCCGCCCCAGGACTCGTCCAGGTTGAGGTACCACTTGCCGCCACCACCGTTGATCAGCGCGAACTTGATCTTAGACAGCTTGTCCGCGTAGGTCGAGCGGATCTGCGCGGCACGGTCCTCGTACTGCTTCTTGAGCGCCTCGGCCTCGGGCTTCTTGCCCACCGCGTCGGCCGCCTGGATGACCCACTGCGGCCACGCGACACCGGGTTCACCGGCCGCCCCGCCGAGGATCGCCGTGGGCGCGAGCTTCTGGTAGTCCTCGATCTTGTGCTTCTCCAAGGAAAGGAACTTGTTGCCGAGGATCAGATCGGGCCCCTGCGCGCCGACCTGTTCGATGTCGACCTCCATCGAGCCGCCGACCTTGGGCGCCTTCGTGTACTCGTCGGCATACGCCGGGAAGACCGCGAAGCTGTCCGTGTACCCGGAGGCCGTGGCTTTGGGGTGCACGCCGACGTCCAGAAGCCCGAAGTAGGTGTACTGGTCGAGCGCGACGATCGATTTGGGTTCGACCGGGATCTGCACCTGCCCACTCGGGGTGTCGAACGGTTTGGTGGCACCGGCGGCACCCGCGCTGTCATCGGTCGAACCACAGGCTGCGGTGCCCAGTGCCAGTGCGGTCACCGAAACCATCGCGACCGTCGTACGCCACTTCCGGAACTGCGTCCTCACGACGCCTACCTCTCTGTCAAGCCATCAGTCAGCTTAATTAGGACAGGCTATCCTAAGCATGACCTCGGTCTGCGAGGGTCACCAACCGGTCAAGATTTGTCAGCCAGCTTTCCGCCATCAGGGTGAGGATCTCGACGGGAAGGACGGCGGGCAGATACGACCAGTGCGCCGTGAGCACACCTCGTTCGACCGAAGCGTTGATCGACAGCGCGTGCGTCGCGGGCGCTTCCGGATCCACGTCGCCGCCGAGGACGTTCTCCCCCGCCGCCGGTAGCCAGTCCTCGTCACGGGCACCGCCGGCGTCGACCTGGCCGACGTAGTTGAACAGCACCTCGGCGTCCGGCAGGTCTTCACCGTCGCGGTGGCGCAGCAGGCCGTAGCCGATGCCGTTGTCCGGCAACGACTCCCGATCCCGGCGCAACCGCCGGGCGGTGTGCCCGATCTCCTCGCCCGCTTCGACGCGGACCGGATACAGCGAGGTGAACCAGCCGACCGTGCGGGACAGGTCGGCGTCACCGAGGACGCCTTCCGCCCGGCCGTGGCTTTCCAGGTCGACCAGGAGTGCCTGTCCGCCACGCTGTTCGGCGATGGCGGCCGCGAGCGCCGCCAGCAGCAGGTCCTGCACTCCGCAGCCGAGCGCGGCGGGCACGGGACCCAGCAGCGCGCTGGTCGTCTCGGCGGAGAGCGTGAAGGTGTCGTTACGGCCGCTGGAGATCGTGTCCTCCGGCCGCAGCGGCCGGTCGGCGGGCCGGACGTCGGCACCGTCCACGACGGACCGCCAGTACGGCAGTTCTGTGGCCCGGTCGAGTTCGCTCAGGCGCAAGGCCCACTCTCGGAAGGACACCTCGACCGACGGCAGCGGCTCCCCCGGTGCGCGGCCGAGTACGGCGATGTCCTCGAACAACGGCTGCCAGGACACCGCGTCGACCACCAGGTGATGGACCATGAGCAGCAGCCTGCCCGGCCGGTCCTTCCCCGCGTCGAACCACACCGCGCGCACGACGTCGCCGGTGAACGGATCCAGTTCCCGGACGGTCCGTTCGAACTCCGGGAACTCCGTGGTGAACAGGTCGTCCATGGGCCTTTCGGCCAGCTCGACCCGGCGCAGCAGGGAACCGGCGTCCACCGTGTCGCGCACGACGACGGTCCAGTCCTCCGTGAGCCGGGCCCGCAGGACGTCGTGCCGGTCCAGCACGGCGGCGAGGACTTCGGTGAGCCGGGGAAGCCCGACACCGGCCGGGACCCTCAGCACCGCGTACTGGCTGAGCCTGCCGAGCGGGCCGCCGCGCTCGCGTTGCGCGAGCATGATCGGCGTCGCCGGGAATTCGCCGACAGCGGACACCTCGGACCGCCGGGCGCCCTCGGCGCCGGACGCCACCGAAGCGAGCGCCGCCACCGTGCGCTGCTCGAAGACGGCGCGCGGCGTGATCCGCAGTCCAGCGGCACGGGCCCGGCCGACCACCTGCATGGACAGGATGCTGTCCCCGCCGAGGGTGAAGAAGTCGTTCTCCACGCCGACTTCGGGCAGGCCGAGCACGTCGGCGACGATCCCGGCGAGCAGGCGTTCGCGCGGGGTGCGCGGCGCTGTCCCGCCGCTGAGCGCGGACAGATCGGGCGCCGCCCAGTCCGCGGTGGCCAGCGCCGCCCGGTCGACCTTGCCGTTCGCCGTCATGGGCAGTTCGCCGAGCGGCATCACGGCCGACGGGACCATGAAGTCCGGCAGGGTCTCCGCCACCCAGGACCGCAGCGTCACACCGTCCACAGTGGACCCGACCGTGTAACCGACGAGACGGTCACCGCGGACCACCACGACCGCGTCCGACACCGCCGGATGCGCCGCCAGCCGGGCCTCGATCTCCCCCGGCTCGACGCGGTGGCCGCGGACCTTCACCTGGTCGTCGGTCCGGCCGCGGAACTCGACACGGCCGTCCTCGGTCCAGCGGGCGAGGTCGCCGGTGCGGTACATCCGCTCGCCGGGCCCGCCGAACGGGTCGGCCACGAACCGGCCCGCCGTGAGCCCCGGCGCGCCGAGATAGCCGCGCGCGAGCTGGGCACCGCTGAGGTACAGCTCGCCGACGACGCCGGGCGCGACCGGCCGCAGGGCGTCGTCCAGCACCCGGATGCGGGTGTTCGCGACCGCTCGCCCGATCACCGGCCGCGCCGAGTCGCGCAGCCGCGCGATCACCGTGTCGACGGTGCATTCGGTGGGCCCGTAGAAGTTGTAGCTCTCGGTGCCGTCGAGGTTCCGCAGTTCCGACCACAGCCCCGGCGGGACGGCCTCGCCGCCGACACCCACCACGGCCAGCGGCGACTTCCCTTCGCGCACAAGGCCCGCGGCCGCGAGCTGGACGAAATGCGAGGGCGTGACCTCGACGAAGTCGATCCGCCGGTCGATCAGGAACCGCGCCAGATCTTCGGCGTCGAGCCGGACTTCGTCGGTGACGACATGCAGTTCGTGCCCGCCCAGCAGGCCCAGCGTGGGCTGCCAGGAGGCGTCGAAGGCGAACGACCAGTTGTGCCCGACGCGCAGCCGTTCCCGCCCGGTCCGCGCGACGGCGGGCCCGAACACGTCACGATCGTGGCTGTGGACCAGGTTCACCACGTTCCGGTGCGGCACCAGCACGCCTTTGGGGCGGCCGGTCGAGCCGGACGTGTAGATCAGGTGTACCGGATGCTGCGGCAGCAACGGGGAAAGCCGGTCCGCGTCGGTGACCGGTTCACCGGAGAACTCGCTGTCGCCGGGCCACTCGTCGTCGGTCAGGACCAGCAAGGGCCTGGCGTCGTCGAGGATCCCGGCCGTCCGGTCCGCGGGCTGGGCGGGGTCGATCGGCAGGTAGGCGGCGCCGGATTTCAGCACGGCCAGCATCGCCACGAAGAACAGTTCCGACCGCCGGTGCCGGATCGCGACGATCCTTTCCGGTCCCGCTCCCCGCGCGATCAGCGCGCGGGCGAGCCGGTTCGCCCGCGCGTCCAGTTCGCGGTAGGTCAGCGTGCGGTCCTCGCACGCGACCGCGACGGCTTCCGGCCCGCGGCGCACCTGCTCCTCGAACACGGCGACCACCGTGGACTCGGGAACGGCGAGGGCCGTGTCGTTCCAGTGGTGCAGCACGAGTTCACGCCGCGCGGGCGGTACCAGGTCGAGCCTGCCGACCGGCGCGTCGTGCCAGTCCGGGACCCCTGAGAGCAGGTCCACGAAGGACTGTCCGAGTTCCGCGATCCGCTCGGGCGTGAACACGTCGGTGCGGTATTCGAGGATCAGTTCGAGCCGTGGTCCAGGCGCGGCGACGACGGTGAGCGGATAGTGCGTCGCGTCCTCGCCCTCGACCCCGGTCACCTGGACCCCGGCCTGGCGTTCGCTCTCCGCCAGCGCTTCGGCGTCGACCGGATAGCTCTGGAAGATCAGCAGCGTGTCGAAAAGCTCGCCGGAGCCGGCCTGCCGCTGGATCTCGGCGAGGCTGAGGTAGTGATGGTCCAGCAGCGCGGCCTGTTCGGCCTGCACCCGTGAGAGCAGGGCACCCAGGGTTTCGGCGGCGTCGCTGCGGACCCGGACCGGCAGCGTGTTGATGAACAGGCCGATCATCCGGTCCGCGCCGGGCAGGTCGGCGGGCCGTCCGGAGACGGTCGCGCCGAAGACGACGTCGCGCCGCCCGGTCAGGCCGCCCAGCAGCAGCGCCCACGCCGTCTGCAGGACGGCGTTGAGCGTGACCCCGTGTTTCCGGGCCCAGCCGGTCAGTCGCCGGGTCTGGTCTTCGGAGAGCCCGACGGTGAGCTTGTCGGGCAGGCTCTGTCCCCGGCCGATGCCCGGCGGCGCGAGCAGCGACGCGCCGTCCAGTCCGGCGAGCGCCTCCTTCCACGCCTTCCGCCCGCTCTCGCGGTCCTGGCGGCCGAGCCAGTCCAGGTAGTCCCGGTACGGACGCGCCTTGGGCGGCGATCCGGTGCGGTACAGCTCCAGGAGTTCCTGGCCCAGCAGCGGCGCGGACCAGCCGTCCAGCACGATGTGGTGGCTGGTGATCAGCAGCCGGTGGGCGTCGTCCCCGAGGTCGAACAGGGTGAACCGGATCAGCGGCGGCGAGGCGAGATCGAACGGGCGCAACCGTTCAGCCGCGGTGACCGCCTCGATGTCCTCGCCGGAGAGTTCCCGCCAGTCGAGAGTCGCTTCGCGCGGGACGACCTGCACCGCCCGCCCGGAATCGAGGTAGCGGAAGGCGGCGCTCAGGTTCGGATGCCGCTCCAGCAGCCGGCCCGCCGCGGACCGAAGCCGGGCGGGGTCGGCGTCGCGCAGATCCAGCATCTGCTGCGTGACGTAGACGTCGAGGCTGTCCTCGTCGAAGGACGCCAGGAAGAGCATGCCTTCCTGCAACGGCGAAAGCGGCCAGACGTCGGCAGGCGCACCGAGCTCGTCGACCTCGTCCAAGGTGAGGTCCAGCAACGGGAAGTCGGCCGAGGAGAACCCGCCGACCCCGTCCGCCGTCAGCCGCGCGGCGAGCTCCGCGGCGGCGGCCATCCACTCCGCGCCGATGGCCTCCGCGTCCTTTTCGGACAGTGCGCCCGGCAGGTAGGCCAGGTTCGCGACGAGACCGTCCGGGGTCACCGAGCAGTTGACCTCCAGCGGATGCGCGGCGGTCATCGCCGGGTCGAGGTCGCCGCCGAGCCCGGAATCCGGCTGCCAGTCCGCCGCGCCGCCCGCGGCCTCGACGTCGAATCGGCCCAGGTAGTTGAACAGGACTTCGGGCCGCCCGCGGCCCGAGAGTTCGCCGGTGAGGTAGCGCAGCGGCGCGTATCCCCCGGGGGTGCGGAGCCGGGTGTCCTTGGCGTGCTTGAGCTGCCGGACCGGATCGGCGTCCGCGGTGATCCGCATCGGCGCGACGGTGGTCAGCCAGCCGACCGTGCGCGAGAGGTCGCGCTCGTCGTCACGCCCGTGCCCTTCGGTCTCCACCAGCACCGACGTGGTGCGGCGGACCCGTGTGATCGCGGTGACCAGGGTGCTGAGCAGCGCGTCCTGCACCCCCGCGCGGAACGACTTCGGCACCCCCGCGAGCAGCGTCGCGGTGGTTCCCGACGGCAACGACACCCGGATCTCGCGGGTGTCGCCGACGGTTCCGGTCGCGATGGGACCCGGTTCGCCCAGCACCTCGCGCCAGTACGGCAGATCCTCGCGGTGCCGTTCGATCTCCGGCGCGAGCCCGGCGGCCCAGGCCCGCAGCGACACCGGCACGGCGGGGAGTTCCCTGCCCGCGCCCGCGGTGGCGAGGTCGTCGAACAGCACCCGCCAGGACACGCCGTCGACGACGACGTGGTGGATCACCAGCAGCAGCCGTCCTGGCTCCGCACCGGCGTCGAACCAGACCGCGCGGACCATCGCGCCGGTCGCCGGGTCCAGCGCGGCCTCGGTCTCGATCGCCAACCGGTGCAGGAGGTCCTGATCGGGCGCGCCCTCCACGCGTCGCACGACGTCCGCGGCGGACACCGCCCCCGGCGGCGGAATACGCAACGTGGTCCCGAGGACCGCCCTCAAGGCATCGTGCCGGTCGAGGATCGCTTGCAGGGCTTGGTGGAGCGCGCTTTCGGTGAGCCCGGCCGGGGTGCGCACGACGGCGGACTGGCTGAACCGGCGCGGCACGCCACCGCGTTCGAGCAGCGCGGCGATCATCGGGGTCCGCGCCACGACGCCGACCGGCGACACCGTGGTGGTCCCGGCGGCGACCAGCGGTTCGGCCAGTTCGGCGAGGGCGGCCACCGTGCGGGCCTCGAACACCTGGCGCGGGGTGACCCGCAACCCGGCTTGCCGGGCCCGGCTGACCACCTGCAGGGAAAGGATGCTGTCGCCACCGAAACCGAAGAAGTCGTCCGTCACCGAGATCGACGGAAGACCGAGCACGGCCGCAAAAGCGTCGGCGAGGGCCTTCTCCTCGGGGGTGCTCGGCGCGGCCCCACCGGTGAGACCGCTCAGGTCCGGGGCGAACTCCGGCGCCATGGCCAGCTCGCCACGGTCGACCTTGGCGTTCACCGTCAACGGCAGCCGGTCCAGCACGACGATCGCCGAGGGCACCGAGTAGTCCGGCATCCGTGCGGCCAGGGCGGCACGGAGGTCTCCGGGGGCCGGCTCGGCGCCGGGTTCCGGTGTCACATAAGCGATCATGCGTTTGACGCCGGGCTGGTCCTCGCGGATCACCGCGACCGCTTCGGCGACTCCCGCGCGGTCGCACAGCGCGGTCTCGACCTCGCCGAGTTCGACCCGGAAGCCGCGGATCTTGACCTGGTGGTCGACGCGGCCGAGGAAGTCCAGCTCGCCGTCCGCGGTCCAGCGGACCAGGTCACCGGTGCGGTACATGCGCTCGCCGGGTTCGCCGAACGGATTGGCCACGAACCTCGTCGACGTCAGTCCCGGCATGCCGAAGTAGCCGCGCGCCAGGCCTCCGGCCATGTACAGCTCGCCCGCGAAGCCTGGCGGCACCGGCCGCAGGTCGGCGTCGAGCACATACGCCTGTTTGTTCGGGTCCGGCGGGCCGATGACGACGCGGCGGTCCGCCCGGCACCGCCAGAGCGTGGAGTTCACCGTGCATTCGGTCGGGCCGTAGGCGTTGAACATCCGGCGGTCGCGGCTGAAGCGCGCCACCAGTTCCGGGGTGAGCGCGTCGGTGCCCGCGATCAGCGTGACGCCCTCGGGCAGGCCGGAGCCGGCGAGCGTGGTGAGCGCGGACGGCGGCACGAACAGATGCGTCAGGCCCTGCGCGGCGACGAACTCCGCCAGCGGTTCACCGAGGCGGCTCTCCTCGGGTACGACCACCGCGGTCGCCCCCACCAGCAGTTGCGTCGACAGCTCCGCCAGCGAGACGTCGAAACTCGGTGAGGCGAACAGGAGTACCCGGCTGCCGGGTCCACTTCGGACGGACTCGGCGAACATGGCGACGAGATCGGGGACACCGCGATGCGGCACGAGGACGCCCTTGGGGCGGCCGGTCGAACCCGAGGTGTAGATCAGGTAGGCGGCGCTGTCCGGGTGGGGCGGCGGCAGCTCGGCGGGCGGTTCGAGGAGGGCGTCTTCGAGCACGACCACGGGAACTCCGTGCTCACACAGCTTGTCCGCGGTGCTCGTGTCGGCGATCAGCAGCGCCGGATCCGCGTCGGAAAGCATGTAGGCGATGCGGTCGGCCGGGTACTCCGGGTCCAGCGGCAGGTACGCGGCCCCGGCGAGCTGCACGCCGAGCATGGCCGTGAGGAACCCGAGCCCGCGTTTGATCCCCACGCCGACGATCCGTTCCGGCCCGGCGCCGCGCGCGACCAGGACCCCGGCCAGTCGTTTCGCGCGTTCGTGCAACTCGCCGTAGGTGACCGCGACACCGCCGTCCTCGACGGCGACCGCCTCCGGTCGCGCCCGCACCTGCCGGACGAACAGTTCGGTCAGGGATTCGCCCGCCCGCGGAAGGGCGGCGCTGTTCCACTTGCGCAGCACCAGTTCCCGTTCGTCGGCAGTGACGAGTTCGACCGTGCCGGTCCGCCTTTCCGGTCGGACCGGCACGGTCGTCAGGAGGTCGGTCAGCACCGCGGCCACCCGCTGGACGAAACCGGGTTCGAGCAGGTCTTCCCGGTACACCAGGGCGACGACGAACTCGTCACCCGGCGCGGCGACGGCGGTCAGCGGATAGTGCGTGACGCTCCGGGTCTCCTCGGGCGTCACGAGCAGTCCGGCGGCGTCGTCCGCGCGGCGCAGCGCGTCGGCGTCGGCGGGCGCGCTCTGGAAGACGGTGAGCGTGTCGAACAGCTCCCCGTGCCCGGCCTCCTTCTGGATCTCGGCGAGCCCGAGGTACTGGTGGTCCAGCAGCGCGGCCTGCTCGGCCTGCACGCGGGTGACCAGTCCGGTGAGCGTCTCCCCCGGATCCAGCCGGACCCGCACCGGCAGCGTGTTGATGAACAGGCCGATCATCCGGTCGACGCCCGGCAGTTCGGCGGGCCTGCCGGACACCGTGGTGCCGAACACGACGTCACGGCGGCCGGTGAGTTTGCCCAGCGCGATCGCCCACGCGGCCTGCACGACGGTGTTGAGCGTGACCCGGTGCTCGCGCGCCCAGGCCGCGAGGCGTTCCGTGTCCACAGTGGACAGTTTGACTTCGAGCTCGCTCGGGAACTCCGCGGCGGGAGTGCCACCGGGGGCGAGCAGCGTCGGCTCCGCGAGACCCGCCAGCGACTCGCGCCAGGCCGCGCGGGCGGCTTCCCGGTCCTGACGGCCGAGCCAAGCGAGATAGTCGCGGTACTTCGGCGCCGGAGGCAGCTCCTCGCGGCCGTACGCGGTGAACAGTTCCTCCCCCAGCAGTGGCCCGGACCAGCCGTCGAGCAGCAGGTGATGGGCGGTGACGACGAGCTTGTGGTGCGTCGACGCCAGGCGCAGCAACCGGAAGCGGATCAAGGGCGGCGACGCGAGATCGAACCGTTGTGCCCGGTCCGCGTCGAGCAGGGCGGGCACTTCGGCCTCGACGACCTCGTCCACCCGCCACGGCACCCGGACCGCTTCCGGGATCAGCTGGACGGTCTCGCCGCTCTTGCGCGGCCGGAACGCGGCACGCAGGTTCGGATGCCGGGTGAGCACCGTCTCCGCCGCCGCGCGCATCCGCCCGGGGTCGAGCTCGCCACGCAGGTCGAACACCTGCTGGATGGTGTAGACGTCGGTCGCGGCACTGTCCCAGGTGGAGAGGAAGAGCAGGCCCTCCTGCAACGGGGACAGCGGCAGCACGTCCTGGACACCGCGGGCGGCACTCACGAAACACTCCAATCACCGGAGAACTCGGCGAATTCGTCGTCGTCCAGCTCGATCAGCGGTCGCTCATCGGCGGGTGGCGGTTCTTCCTCCGCCGGGCGGGCGGCCTCCGCCAGCGCCGCGACGGTGCGCAGTTCGAACACCTGGCGCGGCGTGATCTTCAGTCCCTCGGGGCGGGCGCGGCCGACGAGGTTCAGCGACCGGATGCTGTCGCCGCCGAGCGCGAAGAAGTCGTCGAAGACGCCGACGCGCTCCAGGTCCAGGACCTCGGCCATGCAGGCGGCGAGCACCTGCTCGGTCTCGTTCCGCGGTTCGGCGGCACCGGTCTCGGCCTGGCGGTCGGGTTCGGGCAGCGCGGCGCGGTCGAGCTTGCCGTTGGGCGTCACCGGGAACACATCGAGCCGGACGAACGCGCCCGGCACGAGTTGTTCCGGCAAGTGTTCCCGCAGCGCGGACCGCAGTTCGCCGTCGGAACGCGGTTCACCGGTCAGGTAGCCGACCAGTCCGGCGGCCCCGGCGACGACCTCGGCCCCGGTCACTCCCGGGAGGGACGCGAGCACGGCCGCGATCTCGCCGAGTTCGATCCGCACGCCGCGGATCTTGACCTGGTCGTCGCTCCGGCCCAGGTACTCCAGCACCCCGTCGGCGCGGCGGCGGGCGAGGTCGCCCGTGCGGTAGAGCCGTGTGCCGTCCGGGCCGGCGACGAACCTGGCCGCCGTCAGCCCCGGACGTCGCAGATAGCCGTGTGCCAGCTGGACACCGGACAGGTACAGCTCACCCACGCAGCCACGCGGCACCGGCCGCAACGCCGCGTCGAGAACGTGCGCGCCGGTGTTCCAGACCGGCCGCCCGAGCGGCACCGGCCGCGCCGGATCGTCACCCGACGTGTCGTGATACGTGACGTCGACGGCCGCTTCGGTGGGCCCGTAAAGGTTGTGCAGCCCCGCTTCCGGCAGCACCTCGCGCTCCGTCGCGACGAGGTCGCCCGGCAGGGCCTCACCACTGCACACGACGCGGTGCAACGGAAGTCCGGCCGTGGCGGGTTCGGCCAGGAACGGCCGCAGCATCGACGGGACGAAATGGACGGTGTCGACACGCTCGGCCCGGATCACTTCCGCGAGCTGTGCGGGATCCTGGTGCGCGTCCGGCGGCGCCACGACGAGGGTGCCGCCGGTGATCAGCGGCAGGAACAGCTCCCACACCGAGACGTCGAACGAGATCGGCGTCTTCTGCAGCGTCCGCGTGTCCGGCCCGAAACCGTACTCGGCGGCCATCCAGCGCAGGCGATTCACCACGGCACGGTGATCGACGACGACGCCCTTGGGGCGCCCGGTCGAACCCGACGTGTAGATCACGTACGCGGGCGCGGTGTCCGGAATGGGCACCACCGGCCGCCGCTCGGTTCCGGCCAGGAGATCCGGCAGGTTCTCCGGCGTGACGAGCAGCGCCGGTGCCGAGTCCCCGGCGAGGAATTCGCGCCGTGCCAAGGGATAGCCGGGATCGATCGGCACGTACGCGGCACCGCGGCGATGGACCGCGTGCAGCACCGCGACCAGTTCGATCGACCGGGGCAGGCTCACCCCGACCAGATCGCCGGGCCGCACGTCTAGGCCACCGGCGATCCGCGCGACGAGGTCGTCGAACTCGGCGTAGGTCAGCGACCGCCCGTCCGCGGTGATGGCGACGGCGTCCGGCGTCGCGGCGGCCCGCGCGGCGAACAGCTCCGGCAGGGTCGCCTGTTCGACGTCGACCTCGGCGCCCTGCGGTTCCTCTCGCGTGGCGAGCGGAATGCGGCCGACGAGGACGCCGGGGTCGGTCAGGATCGCGTCGAGCACGCCGGTCAGCCGGGCGAGGACGGCGTCGGCGTCGACCACGCCGGGCCGGTGGTCCAGCCCGAGCCTCAGCTCCTCCCCCGGCTCCACGATCAGCGCGAGCGGGTAGTGCGTCGCGTCCGTGCCGCCGACCGCGTCGACCGTGAGACCGGCCGAGCTCTCGGCACCGGCCAGCCGCTCGTCGTCGACCGGGTAGCTCTCGAACACCACGAGCGTGTCGAACAGTTCGCCGGTGCCCGCCCAGCGCTGGACGCGCGTGAGCCCGGCGTGCTGGTGGTCCAGCAGCGCGATCTGTTCGTCGTCGACCCGGTTCACCAGTGCGGCGAACGACTCCGCCGCCGAGATCCGCACCCGGACGGGCACGGTGTTGATGAACAGGCCGATCATGCGTTCCGCGCCGGGCAGGTCGGCGGGACGGCCGTGCACGGTGACGCCGAAGACGACGTCGGTCCGCCCGGTCAGCTGCCCGAGCACGAGCGCCCAGGCGGTGTCGACCAGCGTGCTGACCGTGACCCCGAGATCGCGGGCGGCCGCCGTCAGCTGGGCGGTGCGGTCCGCGCCGAGGCCGGTGCTCGCCCGGTCCGGCCGGACGGTCTCCCGCCCTTCGGCCGAAGGCAGCAGCAGCGTCGGCCCGTCGAGATCCGCCAGCGCCGCGCGCCAGGCCTGCTCGGCGGCCTTCTCGTCGCGGCCCGCCAGCCACTTCAGGTACTCGGCGTACGGCCGGACGGGCGCTGGTTCCTCGCCCGCGTAGAGGGTGAACAGCTCCTCGGCGAGCAGCGGCCCGGACCAGCCGTCGGCCAGGATGTGGTGGTGCGCCAGCAGAAGGCGCCACCCCTGTCCCGTGCGGATCAGCGCCATCCGCACCAGCGGCGCGTCGGCGAGGTCGAACCGGCGGGTGGCGAACCCGGCTTCGAACGCTTCGGCGTCCCCGGTTTCGACGACCTCCCACGGCAGTTCCGCCGTTTCCGGCACCACCTGCACGGTGACCCCCGAACGCAGCTGCCGGAAGGCCGCCCGCAGGTTGCCGTGCCGGGCGAGCAGCCCCTGCCCGGCCGCGCGCAGCCGCTCCGGGTCGACCGGTCCGCTCAGGTCGAACGAGTGACAGACCGAGTAGACGTCCTCGGTGTCGAACGACGACTGGAACGCGATCCCTTCCTGCAGCGGCGAAAGCGGCAGGATGTCGGCGACGCCACCGAGTTCGTCCACATCGGACTGGGTGAGGGACACCAGCGGGAAGTCCGACGGCGTCCGGAACGGCTCACGGACCGTCTCGGCCAGTTCGGCGAGCGCGGTCTGCCAGCCTTCGGCGAGTTCCCGGATCTCCTGTTCGGTGAACAGATCGCGGACGAACGCGAACTCGCCGTGCAGTCGCAGGCCGTCCTCGTGCCGGACCGCGACCGCGTTGATCTCCAGCGGATGGCTGACCGGGGTGACCTGGTCGGCGGCGCCGTCGAGCAGTGAGGACTCCGGTGCGGGCCGCCAGTGCCCGGCCGCCGCCGGGCCGTCGAGACGGCCGAGGTAGTTGAACAGGACAGTGCGCGTGCCCGGTGGCTCCAGCAGGCCGAAGCTGATCGCCTCCGGCAGGGTGCGCAGCTGTTCCTTGACCGTCTTGAGCCAGGCGATCGCGTCGCCGCCGGCCCCGCCGATCCGCGCCGGATAGATGCTGGTGAACCAGCCGACGGTCCGGGACAGATCGGCGCCGGGCACCAGATGCTCGTCGCGGCCGTGGCCTTCGAGGTCGATGACCAGGCCGCCGTCGTCGGCGAACCCCCGGGCCTCCCGCCACCGCGAGACCGCCATCGCGAACCCGGTCAGCAGGACGTCCTGCACACCCGCGTGCGCGGCCGCGGGCACGCCCGTCAGCAGCTTTTCGGTGAGCGCGGCGGGGATCTCCATGGTGTGGCCGTCCACCGTCGAGCGGGTGTGCGCTGCCGGGTCGAGGGCGATTTCCCCGCCCAGGAAACGGTTCCCGGCGAGGACGTGCGCCCAGCGTTCGCTCTCGTCGGCCCAGTTCAAGTCGCGGATCGACCGGGCCCAGTCGAGCAGCGAGGTCTCGGCCGGGGGCGGCCGTTCCCCGGTGACCCACGATCCGGCGAGGTCGTCCATCAGGATCCGCCAGGAGACGCCGTCCACGACGAGGTGGTGCGCCACCAGCAGCAGAAGGCGCTCCCGCTCGAACCAGACGGCCCGCAGCATGATCCCGGCTTCCGGGTCCAGTTCCCCGAGCGCGGCGGCGAATTCCTCGCCGACGTCACCGGTGGCACGCCGGAGGACGTCGGCGCCGGAAACGCCGCCCTCGGGCCGGATCCGGTAGACCCAGCCCGACTCCAGCCGGGCGCGCAACGCGTCGTGCGCGGCCAGGATTCCGTCCAGCAGCGTGACGAGCCTGTCTTCGGTCAGCTCGGGCGGCGTGGTCAGAAGCATCGACTGGCTGAACCGCCGGGTGTCGCCGCCGAGATCGCGCAAGGCCTCCATCACCGGCAGCAGCGGGACGACGCCGGTGCGCGTCCCGGCCACGACGACGTCGCCGTCACGCCGGGCGAACGCCGCCAGCGCGGCAGGGGTCCGGTGCTCGAAGATCTCGCGGGGGCTGAGCCGGTAGCCCGCTCGCCGCAGCCTCGCGATCAGCTGCAGCGACGAGATGCTGTCACCGCCGAGCCGGAAGAAGTCCGCACCGGCGCCGACCCGGTCCAGGCCCAGCACCGCGGCGATCTCCGCCGCGATCGCGGATTCCACCGCTCCCTCGGGGGCGTCGTCCCCCGCGTGCGCGGCGAGATCCGGCTCGGGCAGGGCCTTGCGGTCCAGTTTCCCGCTGGGGGTCAGCGGAAGTTCGCCGAGGACGGTCACGGCCGTGGGGACCATCGCGGCGGGCAACCGCTCGGCCAGCCGCGCGAGGACGGTCTCCTCGTCCACCGTGCCGGTGACGTACGCGGTCAGCACCGTGCTGTGGTGGACGGCGACCGCCGCCGTCTCGACGCCTTCGATCCGGCTCAGCGCGTGTTCGATCTCGCCGAGCTCGATCCGCTGCCCGCGCAGTTTCACCTGCTGGTCGGTGCGGCCGAGGTAGGTCAGCGTGCCGTCGTCGTTCCAGCGCGCGAGGTCGCCGGTGCGGTACATCCGGCCGCCGCCGAACGGGTCGGCCACGAACCGCGTGGCGGTGAGACCGGGCCGGTTCCGGTAGCCGTGGCCGAGCTGGGTCCCGGCGAGGTACAGCTCGCCGGGGACACCGGGCGCGACCGGCCGGAGCGCGGCGTCGAGGACGTACGTGCGGGTGTTCCACACCGGACGGCCGATCGGCACCGGCCTGGAGCCGTCCTCGCCCGCGGTGTCCCACGCGGTGACGTCGACGGCGGCTTCGGTGGGCCCGTACAGGTTGTGCACCGCGACGCCCAGTACCTCGTGGGCGCGGACCGCCAGCTCCGGCGGCAGGGCCTCGCCACTGCAGACGACCGTGCCCAGGCTCAGCCCGGCCGCGGCAGGCTCGGCGACGAACGCCGCCAGCATCGACGGGACGAAGTGGACGGTGTCGACCTTCGCGGCGCGGATGATCTCCGCCAGCCGGGCCGGATCGCGATGCGCGTCCGGCTCGGCCACCACGAGGGTGCCGCCGGTGAGCAGCGGCAGGAACAGCTCCCACACCGACACGTCGAACGACGCCGGGGTCTTCTGCAGGGTGCGGGTCTCCGTGCCGAAGCCGTACTCCCCGGCCATCCACAGCAACCGGTTGACGATCGCCGCGTGCCCGACGGCCACGCCCTTCGGCCGCCCGGTCGAACCCGATGTGTAGAGGACGTAGGCGGTGCTGTCCGGCAGGACGTCCACCGGCGTGAAGCCGCCGGAACCGTCCACTTCGGACAGCCAGTGCGGGGTGACCTCGATGGCGGGCCGGGAGTCTTCGAGCAGGAACGCGATCCGCTCGGCGGGCAGGTCCGGGTCGACCGGGACGTACGCAGCGCCGCAGGCCTGGATCGCGTGCAGGACCGCGACCAGGTCCGCCGACCGCGGCAGTGACACCGCGACGACCTCGCCAGGCCGCACGCCCTGCGCCTGGAGGGCGGCGGCCAATTCCCGTACTCGGTTCGCGAAGCGGGAGTACGTCCACTCGTCACCGCCTTCGACCACGGCGATCGCGTGCGGCGTCCGCAGGGCCTGTGCCGCGAACAGGTCGGGCAGCGTGGTGCGCGGGACCTCGTGGGCGGTGTCGTTCCAGTCGTGCAGCACGCTCCGGCGTTCGGCTTCGGTCAGGAAGTCCGTGCGGCCGGCGCCGCCCTCGGCGAGCCATCCGGCGACCGTCCGCAGCCGCGCGGCGAGCCGCGTGACGTCCTTGCGGTGGCGCAGGGTCAGCGAGAGGACCTCGCCGGGCGCGACCAGGACGGTCAGCGGATAGTGCGTGTCGTCGCGTTCGTCGAGTCCGGTGACGGTCAGCCCGGAGCGGCGTTCGGCGTCGGCGAGTGCCTCGTCGTCGACCGGGTAGCTCTCGAACACCAGCAGCGTGTCGAACAGCTCGCCGGTGCCCGCGGCGCGCTGGATGTCGGCCAGCCCGGCGTGCTGGTGATCCAGCAGCCGGGCCTGTTCGGCCTGGACCCTGGCCAGCAGCGCGGTCGCGGGTTCGTCCGGGCGGAGCCGGACGCGGACCGGCACGGTGTTGATGAACAGCCCGACCATCCGGTCGGCGTCGTCGAGGTCGGCGGGCCTGCCGTGCACGGTGGTGCCGAACACGACGTCGGAGCGGCCGGTCTCGGCGGCGAGGGTGAGCGCCCAGAGAACCTGGACGACGGTGTTGAGCGTGAGGCCGTGTTCGCGGGCCAGTTCCACCAGTCCGGCGGGGAGTTCGACGGCGAGATCCCGCACGGGCTCCTCCGCCGCGCCGACCAGCGTCGGTCCGTCCACATCGGACAGCGCGGTCCGCCAGGCCCGCGCGGTGGCCTCGCGATCCTGCCGGGCCAGCCAGTCCAGGTACCGGTCGTAGTCGGCGGCGGGCGGCAGCGCGGTGGTGTCCCCGCCCGCGGCGTAGAGCAGGAACAGTTCGCGGCCGAACAGCGGACCCGACCAGCCGTCCATCAGGATGTGGTGGTGGGTCAGCAGGAACCGGTGCGTTCCGTCGGCGAACCGCGCGCAGGTGGCCCGCATCAGCGGCGGCGCGGCGAGGTCGAACCCGGCTGCCCGGTCCTCGTCGAGCAGCCGCGCGAACCCGGCTTCGTCGAGATCCGTTTCACGCCACGGGAGTTCCGCTGATTCCGGCACGAACCGCACCGGCCGCGAAGACTCGCTGAAGACGAACCCGGCCCGCAGATTCGGGTAGCGCTCCAGCATCGCGTGCAGGCACCGGCGCAGCAGCGCCGGGTCGAGGTCGCCGTCGAGGGTGAACACCTGCTGCACGAGGTAGCCGCCGGGTTCGAGCTGGTCGAGGTAGAGCAGGCCCTCCTGCAGCGGCGCGAGCGGCCGCGTCTCGCCGGTGTGGACGACGACGGGCTCGGCGGCGGGCGCGAGCCGTTCGGCCGCGGCGGCGAGGTCGGTGATCGTCTGGTGCTCGAAGACCTGGCGGGCGGTGATCTTCCAGCCCGCGGACCGCAGCCGCGAAACGACCTGGATCGAGGAGATGCTGTCGCCGCCGAGCGCGAAGAAACCCGCGTCCGCGCCGACGTCGGCGAGGCCGAGCACGTCACGGAAGGCCTGGGCGACCGCCTGTTCCGCTTCGGTTTCCGCGGCGCGGCCCGCCGTCTCCGGCGGCGCGGCCCACTCCGCGGTGGCCAGCACCCGCCGGTCGATCTTGCCGCTGGCGTTGAGCGGAAGGCTGCTCAGCGACACGATCGCGCTCGGCACCAGGTATTCCGGCAGCACGGCGCCGAGTTTCCGGCGCAACGCGGTCCCGTCGAGTTCGTCCCCGGTCGGCACGACGTAGCCGACCAGACGTCGCGGTCCGGCGTCCGCGCGCGCGACGACGGCCGCCAGTGAGACCTCCGGCAGCGCGGTCAGCGCCGCCTCGACCTCGGCGGGTTCGATCCGGAAACCGCGGATCTTCAGCTGTGTGTCGGCGCGGCCGAGGAACTCCAGGTCCCCGTCGCCGGTCCAGCGGACCCGGTCGCCGGTGCGGTACAGCCTGCCACCGCCGAACGGATTCGCGACGAACCGTTCCGCCGTCGCCGCCGGGGCGTTCCAGTAACACGACGCGAGCGCGTCGCCGCCGACGTACAGCTCCCCCTGGTGCGCCGGGCGCAGCCGGTCGTCGAGGACGTACAGGCTCCGCCCGGTGTCCGGCCGTCCGATGAGGACACGACCGCCGAACGATTCCGGGCAGCGCCACACCGTCGCGTTGACGGTGGTTTCGGTGGGACCGTAGGCGTTGAACAGCTTCCGCCCGGGCGCCCAGCGGGCGACGAGGTCGGCCGGGACCTCGTCCGAGCCGACCACGACGGTGGTCTTCGCGGGCAGCGCGCCGGTCGGCAGCGCCTCCAGCGCGGCGGGCGGTAGGTCGACATGCGTCAAGTCGTGCCGCCGCGCGAACTCGCCCAGCGCCGCGCCGAGCCGTTCCCGCTCGGCGGGGATGAACAGCGTCCCCCCGGACAGCACGGACATCGCCAGTTCTTCGAGGTAGACGTCGAACGCGGGCGAGGTGAACTGCAGGACCCTCGCGCCGGGACCGGCGCCGTAGGTGTGCAGCGCGGTGTGGACGAGGCTTTCGACACCGGCGTCCGAGACGAGGACTCCTTTGGGACGGCCGGTCGAACCGGAGGTGTAGATCAGGTACGCGGCGGGCGAGGCCGGGGACGACGGTCCCGACGGACGCACTCCGGTCGCGGTGATCTCGGCGATCGGGCGCGCGTCCGCGACGATCTCGGCCCGCCGCGCGTCCGGTGCGTCGTAGGCCAGCGGCAGATAGGTGGCGCCGGTCTTGGCCACCGCGAGGAACGCGGCGACGGCGTCGACCCCGCGCTCCAGCTGGACGAGCACCCGCTCGCCGGGTCCGGCACCGAGACCGGTCAGCGTTTCCGCGAGTTCGGTGCTGACCGCGTCGAGTTCCCGGTAGTTCAAGGGCCGGTCGCCGAACACCGCGAGCGTTTCCGGGTACCGGGCGACGGCTTCGGCGAACAGCTCGGCGATGGTGCGCGCGCCCGGGCTCCTCGCTCCCCTGCCGTGTTCGAGCAGGCAATCGCGTTCCGAGGACGACAGCAGTTCCACCGCCGTGATCGGCCGGTCCGGATCCGCGGCGACCTCGGTGAGCAGCCGGACAAGCCCGTCCGCGAGCCGCTTCGCCGCCGCCGGGGTGAACAGGTCGGTGCGGTAGAGCACCGCGCCGAGAACCCGGTCCTGGTCCAGCGACACGAATTCGAAGTCCAGGTCGAACTTGGCGACCGGAAGCTCGAACAGATGCGGCTCGACGAAGAGTTTCCCGTGCTCTTCGGCTTCGCTTTCCGCGTGCTGGTAGGCGACACCGACCTGGAACAGCGGGTGGTGCGCGGTCGACCGCCGCGGGCGCAACTGGTCGACGAGCCGGTCGAACGGCAGGTCCTGGTGGTCGAACGCGGCCAGATCGGTCTCGCGGACGCGGTCCAGCAGCGCGCGGAACGCCGGCCGCCCGCCGACGTCGGTACGCAGGACGATCGTGTTGGTGAAGAACCCGACGAGTTCGTCGAGCGCGGTGTCCGAACGCCCGGCGACCTGCGTGCCGAGCGGGATGTCGTCACCCGCGCCGGTCAGGTGCAGCAGCGCGGCCACGGCCGCCTGCGCGAGCATGAACTGCGTGACGCCGGTCTGAGCGGCCAGTTCACGCAGCCGGGTGACGACCTCCGCGGGCAGTTCGAATTCGGCCGCGCCACCGCGCTGCCCGGCGACCGGCGGACGAGGAAGGTCCGCGGGCAGCTCCAGCAGTTCGGGCAGGCCCGTCAGTTCCTTGAGCCAGAACTCCGGCGACGGCAGATTCTTCTCCTGCCACAGCGCGTAATCCGCGTACTGCACGGGCAACGGTGTCCACTGTGGAGCGATTCCGCCGAGCCGGGACTCGTAGGCGGTGAACAGGTCACGCCTCAGTGGATGGGACGACCATTCGTCGCCCGCGATGTGGTGCAGCAACAGGACGAGCACGTGGTCGTCCTCGCCGATCCTCAGCACCGAAGGCCGGATCGGTGGTTCGTCGGTCAGGTCGAACCCGTACGAGATCGCCTCGGTGACGGCGTTCTGGAGCCCGTCCTCGGTGACCTCGGTGACAGGGCAGGCGATCGCGGCCCCGTCGAGGATCCGCTGGTACGGAACGCCTTCGCGGTCGGGGTAGACGGTGCGCAGGATCTCGTGCCTGGCGACGAGGTCGCCCAGCGCGGCCCGCAGCGCCCCGGCGTCGAGCGGGCCGCGGAGCCGCCACACCAGCGGCAGGTTGTAGGTCGCGTTCGGGCCGTCGACGCGGTGCAGGAACCACAGTTGCCGCTGTGACGCCGAAAGCGGCGGGAACTCCGGTCGCGGAACGGGCAGCAGCGGGGGCCGGGCCGCCGCCGCGTCCGCCAGCACGGCCGCGAGGGCGGCCGGGGTCGGGTTCTCGAAGACCGTACGCGGGGAGACCTCGACCCGCAGGGCCGACTTGAGGCTCGCGACGAGTTTGATCGCGAGCAGGGAATGTCCGCCCAGTGCGAAGAAGTCCTCGTCCGTGAACACCCGCTGACGGTCGAGCACCGCGGCGAACCGTTCGGTGATCAGCTGTTCGGCGGCCGTCCTCGGCTCGCGGCGCACGCCGCCGGAGGGCCGGCCGGGTTCGGGCAGCGCGGCCTGGTCGAGTTTGCCGTTCGCGGTGACCGGCAGGGCTTCCAGCGCGACGATCGCCGAAGGCACCAGGTACGACGGCAGCGCGCGCACCAGTTCCGCGCGCACGGCGACGGTGTCGACCGTCCGCGGCGTCACGTAGCCGACGAGTTCACCGGACCGGACGACCACGGCCGAAGAGCCCACTTCGGATACCAAGGAGAGCGCGTGCTCGATCTCGCCGAGTTCCACCCGGACACCGCGGATCTTGACCTGGTGGTCGGTGCGGCCGAGGTAGGCGAGAC
Organism: Amycolatopsis sp. NPDC089917; assembly: GCF_040684635.1. Classification (NCBI taxonomy): domain Bacteria; kingdom Bacillati; phylum Actinomycetota; class Actinomycetes; order Pseudonocardiales; family Pseudonocardiaceae; genus Amycolatopsis; species Amycolatopsis sp. NPDC089917. Next base: position 88,599 of record NZ_JBFBGL010000003.1, read on the forward strand.
TGCCGTCGGGGTGCCACGCGGCGAGATCGCCGGTGCGATACATCCGGTCGCCGGGGGCGCCGAACGGGTCGGCGACGAACCGCTGCGCGGTGAGCGCCCCGGCGCCGTGATAACCGATGGCCAGCTGTGGTCCGGCCAGGTACAGCTCGCCCCGCTCCCCCGGGGCGACCGGGCGCAGCGCGGCGTCGAGCACGTAGGCGCGGATGTTCCAGGTGGGGGCGCCGATCGGGACCGGACGGCCGCCGTCCTCCTTCGCGGTGTCCCAGAAGGTGAGGTCGACGGCGGTTTCGGTGGGCCCGTAGAGGTTGTAGAGGGCCGCGCCGGGCAGGATCTCGCGGGTGCGCAGCATCTGGTCGATCTGGAGCGCTTCACCGCCGACGATCACGATCCGCAGCGACGTCGCGCGGGCCGCAACGGGTTCGGCGAGGAACGCGGCCAGCATCGAAGGCACGAAGTCGACGACGGTGACGGCTTCGCGCACGATCAGCTCGGCCAGATACGCCGGATCGCGGTGGCCGTCGGGCCGGGCGACGACGACCGGCTGCCCGGTGTAGGACGGCCAGTTGACCTCGGCGAGGAACACGTCGAAGGACACCGGCGCCTTGAAGATCATCCGGTCACCCGCACGGGGATCGACGGTCGCGGCGAACCAGGCCATCCGGTTCCCGACGGCGGCGTGCGACACGACGACGCCCTTCGGACGTCCGGTCGAGCCCGAGGTGTAGAGCACGTAGGCCGGATGCGCGCCGGTGATCGGCGCCTGCGCCGTGACGGGTTCGGCCTCCCGCGCGAGCAGTTCCGGCGTCGCGACCACCTTCGCGCCGGAATCCTCGACGAGGAACCGGATCCGCTGTTCGGGCAGGCCCGGGTCGATCGCCAGGAACGCGGCGCCGAGCCGGTGCACGGCGTGCAGTGCCGCGATCAGCTCCGGTGACCGCGGCAGGGCGACGGCGACGAGATCGCCTCCGGTGACGCCGTGGGCGGCGAGCACCCCGGCGAACCTCGCGACGCGCTCGTCCAGTTCGGCGAACGTCCAGCGCGTTTCGCCGGCGATCACCGCGAGCGCGTCGGGCGTCCGGCGCACCCGCTCGGCGAACTGCTCGGGCAGGGTCCCGGCGGGTACCTCGTGCGCGGTGTCGTTCCAGTCGCGCACGACGGTCGCGGCGACCTCGGCGGGCAGCAGCGGCAGGCGGCCCACGGGCCGCTCGGCGTCGTCGGCGAAACCCAGCAGGGCGGTCACGACACCGCGCAGCAGGTGATCGGCCCGCTCCGCGGACACGACGTCCGCGCGATGGGAGAGGCCCAGCGTCAGCCGCGGCCCCGGCACCACCGTGAGCCCCACCGGGTAGTGCGCCGCGTCGGTCGTGGTGACCGACCGGACGTCCAGTCCGGCTTCGCGCTGTCCTCGCGCCAGTTGCTCCTCGTCGACGGGATAGCTCTCGAAGACCAGGAGACTGTCGAACAGGTCGCGCCCGCCCGCGAGCTGCTGGATCTCGGTCAGGCCGAGGTGCTGGTGGTCCAGCAGGGCCGCCTGCCCGGACTGCACCCGGCTCAGGAAGTCCCGTGAGCGTTCGGCCGGGTCCACGGTGATCCGCGCCGGCACGGTGTTGATGAACAGGCCCACCATCTCGTGGGCGCCGGGCAGGTCGGCGGGACGGCCGGACACGGTGACGCCGAAGACGACGTCCGCGCGGCCGGTGGCCCGGCCGAGCACGAGTCCCCACGCGGCCTGCACCAGGGTGTTGAGCGTGATCCCCCGGCCGCGCGCGAACGAGACCAGCCGTTCGGTGTCCTCAGTGGACAAACGATGGTCGATCTGCTCCGGGACGACAGAGCCGGAGACGTTCGGCGCGACCAGGGTCGGTCCGTCCACATCGGACAGCGCGGCTCGCCAGGCGGCGCGGGCGGCGACCTTGTCCTGGGCGTGGAGCCAGGCCAGGTAGTCGCGGTAGGGCCGCACCCGCGGCAGCACGGCGGGGTCGCCCGCCGCGGCGTAGAGGGCGAACAGGTCACGCCCCAGCAGCGGTCCCGACCAGCCGTCCATCAGCAGGTGGTGATGGGTCAGCAGGAGATGGTGTTCGTCCTCGCCCACGTGCACCAGGGTGAAGCGGATCAGCGGCGGGGTTTCGAGGTCGAACCGGTCCGCGCGGTCCGCCTCGGCGATCCGGTCGGCCTCCGCGCGGTCGGCCGCGCCGACCTCGGTGAAGGGCACCTCGACGCGGCGCAGCACCAGTTGCACCGGGCGTTCCACGCCGGTGGCGGTGAAGGCGACACGCAGATTGGCGTGCCGGTCCAGCAGGGCCTGCGCCGCGGCCCGCAGCGCGGCGGCGTCCACCGTCCCGCCCAGCTCGAAACGCAGCTGGACGGTGTAGACGTCCTGCTCCTCCCGGTCCAGGGAGGACAGGAAGAACAAGCCTTCCTGCAGCGGTGTGAGCGGGAGAACGTCCTCGAGTCCCCCGTGCGTCATGCTTTGCCCCATTTCGCTTCGAGCAGGTCGATCTGCTGCTGATTCAGCGAGACCAGGCCGAAGTCGGACGAGGTGTGCCCGCCCGTGCCCGGTCCCGCGGTGTGTTCGGTGAGCGCGGCCAGCGCGTCGGACCACGCGTCGGCCAGTGCCAGGACATCGGATTCGCCGACCGCGCCCGGCGCGTACGTCCAGTCGGCGGTCAGTTCCGGCCTGCCGTCGTACTCGGTGACCACGATGGTGATCTCCAGCGCGTGTGCCATCGGCAGGGTGGGTTCGGTGGCGCCGTTCACGCCGGTGCCACCGGGTGCCGGTGCCCACGGGCGCGCGGTTTCGGGGACGGTGAACCGGCCGAGGTAGTTGAACCCGATCCGCGGGGTTTCGAGGGCGGCGAGGTCGTCCCGCGCGCCCGGGTCGAGGTACCGCAGGATCCCGAAGCCGAGCCCTTGTTCCCCCGGCACGGCGAGCAGTTGTTCCTTGACCGTCTTGAGCGCCTTGCCCGCGGCGCCGCCCCCGCGCAGCGCGTCGGGGACGTCGATGCCGTCGAGCTTCAGCCGCACCGGGTACGCGCTGGTGAACCAGCCGACGGTGGCGGACAGGTCCGCGCCGTCGAGGAGTTCGGTGCGGCCGTGGCCCTCCAACTGGACCAGGAGTTCCCGCGGTCCGCGTTTCGCCGCGGCGAGCGTGAGCGCGGTGAGCAGGACGTCCTGGACTCCGGCGCCGTAGGCGGCCGGGACCGTGGTCAGCAGCGGCTCGGTCTTGTCCGCGGGCAGCACCCGCCGGATCCGTTTCGCGGCGCCGACCAGGTCGCGATCCCGTTCGGTGACACCGATCCCCGGCGGCACCGGCGCGTCCGCCAGCGTCGCCCGCCAGTGCGGGAGTTCGCCCGCGAACTCGCCTTCGGTCCCGGCTTCGGCGAGCCGGTGCGCCCACGCCCGGAACGACGTGCCCGGTTCGGTCTTCTCGCCCGCGAGCGCGGCGGGCAGGACCCGCCAGCTCACACCGTCGACCGCGAGGTGGTGGACCAGCACCAGCAGCCGTCCGGGCGCGTCGCCCTCGTCCTGCCAGACGAACCGCACCTGCCTGCCCGCGCGCGGGTCGAGGGTTCCGGCGGCCGCCTCGACGTCCGGGACGCCGAGCGAGAGCACGTCGGTGGCCCGGACCGATCCGGGCGGGAGCACGTCGAGCGTCCAGTCGCCGGTCAGCCGGGCACGCAGCATGTCGTGCCGGTCGAGGACTTCCTGGATCCGCTCGGTGAGCGCGTCCAGAGTGAGCCCCGGCGGCGTGACCAGCGTCTGTGCCTGGCTGAACCGGTCGATGGGGCCGTCCAGTCCGCGCAGCCAGTGCATCACCGGCGTGATCGGCGTGCGCCCCGTGGCCGCGATCGTCTCGGTGACGGCGGCGGCCGGGGTGCGGGTGGCGGCCAGCGTGGCGAGGTTCGCCGTGGTCTTCCGGTCGAAGACGTCCTTCGGCCGGATCTCCAGCCCGGCGGCACGGGCCCGGCCGGACACCTGGATGGACAGGATGCTGTCGCCGCCGAGGGTGAAGAAGTCGTCGTCCAGCCCGATCGACGGCAGGCCCAGTACCTCCGCGATGATCCCGGCGAGCAGCCGTTCGGCGTCGGTGGCGCCGGAGAGGTCACCGGTCGCGGCGGGCTCCGGCGGGGCCGGGAGCGCCCGCCGGTCGAGTTTCCCTTGCGACGTCAGCGGAAGCTCCGGCAACGGCACGAAGACCGCGGGCACCATGTGGTCCGGGAGTTTCGTCAGCGCCGCCGACCGGACCTCTTCGACGTCGGGATCGCCGACGACGTAGGCCACGAGCCGGTTGGCGCCGCGGGCGTCCGGCGGGGCCAGCACCGCGACGCGCTCGACACCGGGACACCCGGACAGGACGGCTTCGACCTCGGCCAGTTCGATCCGGAACCCGCGCACCTTGACCTGGTGGTCGGCCCGGCCGGCGTAGACCAGCGCGCCGTCCGTGCGGCGGCGGGCGAGGTCGCCGGTGCGGTACAGGCGGCCGGGACCGAACGGGTTCGCGACGAACCGCGACGCGGTCAGCCCCGGCGAACCGAGGTAGCCGCGGGCCAGCCCGGTACCTGCCGCGTAGATCTCGCCGACGGTGCCGGGCGGGACCGGGCGCAGCCGCCGGTCCAGCAGGTAGACGGCGGTGTTGTGCACCGGGGCACCGATCGGTACCGCGCCGGGGCCGCCTTCGGGCACGCATTCCCACAGGGTGATGTCGACCGTGGTCTCGGTCGGGCCGTAGGAGTTGAACAGCCGCCGCTCGGCCGCCCATTCGGCCGCGAGACCGGGCGGGCAGGCCTCGCCCGCGGCGATCACCACGAGGTCGGCGGGCACCTGTTCGGGCCGGATGGAAGCCAGCGCGGCGGGCGGCAGGGTCGCGTGCGTGATGTCGTGCTTCGACAGGAAAGCGGCCAGGGGTTCGCCCGCGCGTTCGTCGTCGGGGACGATCACCAGCGTCGCGCCGGTGAGCACGCCCATGCACAGTTCCCACACCGACGTGTCGAAACTGACCGACGCGAACTGCAGCACCCGGCTGCCCGCGCCGACGTCGAACGCCTCGACCATCGTGTGCACGAGACTCGCGACACCGGCGTGGCTCACCATCGTCCCTTTAGGACGGCCGGTCGAACCGGAGGTGTAGATGATGTACGCCCCCGCCGCGGTCGAAACCACCGGCGTCAGCGGATGCTCGCTTGGCGGCAGGGCGGTGCCGTCCAGTGTCAGCACCGGGGCGGAATCCTCGACCATGGCGGCGAGCCGGTCGGCCGGGTAGTTCGGGTCGAGCGGGAGATAGACCCCGCCGGCTTTCTGGATCGCCAGCAACGCCACGATCAGTTCGGCCGACCTCGGCAGCGCGACCCCTACCACGGATTCCGGTCCGGCACCGCGTTCCGCCAGCGCGTGGGCCAGCGCGGTCGAGCGGCGGTCGAGTTCGGCGTAGGTGAGCGTGGTGTCCCCGTCGACGACGGCGGCGTTGTCCGGTCCGGCCTGCGCCACCCGCGCGAACAGCCCGGCGATGGTCAGGTCCGCGACCTCGTACGCGGTGTCGTTGGCCTCCAGCAGAAGTTCGCGCCGTTCGACGCGGGAGAGGACGTCGACCTCACCGGCGGGCAGCCCGGGATCGGCCGCCAGCGCCGCGCAGACGCGGGCGAAGCGGTCGGCGATCTGCTCGATCTCCCCCGGTGCGAAGGCGTTCTCCGCGTACTTCCACGTGACACGCAGCCTGTCGCCGGGTTCGACGACGAGCGCGAGCGGGTAGTGGGTGTCGTCGGACGCCGTGACCGAACGCAGGTCCAGCGCACCCGACGCGGCGCGGACGGATTCGCCGTCCAGCGGGTAGTTCTGGACCACGAGCAGCGTGTCGAACAGCTCGCCGGTACCGGCGAACCGCTGGATGTCGCCGAGCCCCACGTACTGGTGTTCCAGCAACGTCGCCTGCTCGGCCTGGACGCGGCCGAGCAGAGCGAGCAACGGCTCGCCGTACCCGGCCCGCACCCGGACCGGGATCGTGTTGGCGAACAGGCCGATGGTGCCGTCCGCGCCGTCGACCTCGGCCGGGCGGCCGGACACGACCGTGCCGAACACGACGTCCTCGCGATCGGTGAGCCTGCCCAGCAGCAGCCCCCACACGGCCTGGACCAGGCTCGTCATGGTCAGCCCCGCGTCGCGCAGCACCGAGACGAGCTTCCCGGTGAGTTCCTCGGGAAGCTCGGTCTCGAACCGCCGTGCCGTCCGGTCGCCGACGGCGGCCGGGGCGAGCAGCGCCGGTTCGTCGAAACCGTCCAGCGCGGTACGCCAGGCCTTCTCGGCGGCCGCGGTGTCCCTTGTGGACAGCCACACGAGGTGATCGCGGAACGGGCGGGCCGTCCGGGCCGGTGCCGCGTCCCGCGCGTAGGCGTCCAGGAGGTCGCCGACGAGCAGCGGTCCCGACCAGCCGTCGTACAGGAGGTGGTGGGCGGTCAGCAGCAGGACCGCGCCCCCTTCCGGACGCCGGATCAGGGTGAGCCGCAGCAGCGGCGGCTCGGCCGGGTCGAACCGGTCGGCCAGGTCGGCGGCGGCCAGCGCGTCGATGTCAATGTCACTGTCACTGTCATCGTGCTCGGCCCAGCGAGGTTCGACGGCCGACGGGACGATCTGGATCGGCACACCCGCCGCGGTGTGCCGGAAACCCGCGCGCAGGGCGGGATACCGGTCCAGCAGCGCGGCGGCGGCCCGGCGCAGCCGCGGGCCGTCGACCTCGCCCGCGAAGTCCAGCCGCAACTGCATCAGATACGGGTCGGGACCGGTCGCCTCGAAATCGGTCAGGAACAGCAGACCGGTCTGGAGCGGGGTGAGCGGCAGGACGTCCTCGACGTCCCCGAGACCGTCCACCTCGGCTTGCGACAGCACTGCGAGCGGGAAGTCCGACGGTGTGTGGAACGGCGTCCGGACCTCCTCGACCAGCTCCGCGACCGCCTCCTGCCACCGGATGGCCAGCGCGCGGACCTCGGCCTCGCCGACGATGTCCGGGACATAGGCCCAGGACGCGCGGACGGTTTCGCCGTCGACGGAGACGTTGATCTCCACTGCCGCGGCGACCGCGGTGCTGGGATCGGCGTGGCCGCCCATCGGTTCGACGGGGGCCCAGTCGCCGTCGCCGCCGGTGAACCGGCCGAGGTAGTTGAAGCCCACCTCGGGTTCCGGCAGGCCGGGAACGCGGTCGAGATACCGCAGCTTGCCGTACTGGAGACCGGCGAGGTCGCCGCCCGGCAGGCCCCGCAGCGCGGTCTTGACGCCCTTCAACGTCGCGACCGGATCCTCACCCGGCACCAGCGGAACCGGGTAACGCGAAGTGAACCAGCCGACGGTGCGCGAGATCTCCGGGCCGAGGTCGGCCCGGCCGTGGCCCTCAACCGCCACCAGCAGCTCGTGCCCCACGGCCTTCACCAGCGCGGCCAGCAGGACGTCCTGCACCGTGCCGTGCGCGCCGACCGCGACTTCGGACAGTCCCGCCCACGGCAGCGCGACCTCGAACTTCGCCGCCGTGGCGACGAGATCGACCGCGGGATCCACCGGTCGGCGGCCGAACCGCGGGAACGGCCGGTCCAGGAAGTCCCGCCACACGGCGGGATCCGCGTCGATCCGGGTGGCCTCGCGGGCCCAGCGGGCGAAACCGCTCCCCGGCGTGGCGGGCGCTCCCGCGAGGTCCTCCAGCAGGATCCGCCACGAGACGCCGTCGACTACGAGGTGGTTGATCACCAGCAGGAGCCGCCGCCGGGGCGGGCACCAGACCGCGCGCAGCAGCACACCGGCTTCGGTGTCCAATTCGGACAGTGCCCGTTCGCGTTCGCCCGTCAGGTCGTCGACCACGCGGACGGGAGGCGCGCCGGTGGCGCCGGGAACGAGCCGTCCGTCTTCGGTGATCCGCGCGCCCAGTTCGGGATGGCGCGCGAAGAGGTCGTCGAGCCGGCGCTGGAGACCTTCCGTGTCCAGGTCCGCCGGGGTGCTCAGGAGCAGCCACTGCGCGAATCGGTCGAGGTCGCCGCCACGTTCGGCCGCCCACGCCATGATCGGCGTGCGGGCGATCTCCGCGGGCTCCGGTTCGGCGACAGCGGACTCGTCGAGAGCACCCACCCGCTCCGCGAGCGCCAGCGGGGTGCCGAGTTCGACGACGTCCCGCGCGCGGACGGCCAGCCCGGCGGCGCGCGCCCGGCCGACCACCCGCAGGGACAGGATGCTGTCGCCACCGAGGCCGAAGAAGGAGTCCTGCTCGCCCACCGACGGCAGTCCCAGCACGTCGGCGAAGATCCCCGCGAGCAGCGCCGCCGTCGGGTTCCCGCTGGCCTGGTCCGGGGTCGTGACCCGGACGCCGGGTTCGGGCAGGGCGGCCCGGTCGAGTTTCCCGCTGGGGGTCAGCGGGAACTCTTCGAGGACGAGGAGCGTGTCCGGCACCATGTACGACGGCAGCCGGTCGCGGCAGGACGCCAGCGCCTTCTCGATGTCCACAGTGGACGATCCGGTGACGTATCCGGTCAGCCCGCTGTCGCGGGCGACCACGGCGGCGCCGGTGATCCCCGGAACGCCGGCGAGCACGTGCTCGATCTCGCCGAGTTCGATCCGGAAACCACGGACCTTGACCTGGTGGTCGGCGCGGCCGAGGTAGTCGATCCGCCCGTCTTCGGTCCAGCGCGCGAGGTCACCGGTGCGGTACATCCGGCCCGGCGCGAAGGGATTGGCGACGAACCGTTCGGCGGTCAGCCCCGGCCGTCCGAGATAGCCCCTGGCCAGCCCGCCCGCCAGGTACAGCTCACCCGTGACACCCGGCGGGACCGGGTTGAGGTCGCGGTCGAGGACGTAGCAGCGGCTTCCGGCGATCGGCGCGCCGATCAGGACCCGTTCCCCGTCCTCCACCGGCCAGCTGGTCGCGTACACCGTCGCCTCGGTCGGACCGTAGATGTTGAGCAGCCGGGCGTCCGGGAGCGCGGCCCGGATGGTGCGGACGAGGTCCGCGGACAGGGCTTCGCCGGCGAGCGCGAACGTCTCGACCTTTAGCCCGGACAGGTTCTGCTCGAAGACACCGGCGATCGCCGACGGCACACCGCAGACCAGGCTCAGCCGGTCACCCGCGGTCGCGTCGGCGAGCGAGAGCACGTCGGGGACGACGTCGATCCGGCCGCCGCTGAGCAGCGGGGCGAAGATCTCGAACACGGACACGTCGAAGGTGACCGGGGTCGCCGCGAGCACCCGCGAGAGACCTTCCGCGCCGAAGGTGGCCCGGCCCCATTCGACCAGTCCCAGCACGCTCTCGTGCTCGACGACCACTCCCTTGGGACGGCCGGTCGAACCGGAGGTGTAGATGACGTAGGCCGCGTTGCCGGGCCGCACGGCCACTTCGGTGCCGTCCCCGTCGAGATCCCTGAGATCCTCGAGATCGTCCGGGGTCAGGACGAGCGCGGGCCGGGCTTCGTCGAGGACACCGGCGATCCGTTCGGCCGGGTGACCGGGATCGATCGGCAGGTACGCGCCGCCCGCCTTGTGCACGGCGAGCATCGCGACGATCAGCCGGGCCGACCTCGGCAATGCCAGCGCGACGATCGATTCCGCGCCGACACCGCGTTCGGCCAGCATCCGGGCCAAGCCACCGGCCTGGGCGTCGAGTTCGGCGTAGGTCAGGCTCGTGTGCTCGTCGGTGACGGCGATGGCGTCCGGGGTCCGGCGGACCTGCGCCCGGAACTCGTCGGCGAGGGTCCTGGCCACGCGGAACTCGCCGGTGTCGTTGAACCGGCGGACGACCAGATCGCGCTCGGCCGCGCCGGCGATACCGAGCCGGCCGGCCGGCCTCGTCCCGTCGGCCACCACATCGAGCAGGACCCGGACGAACCGGTCCAACAGGCCGGCCGCGGCCTTCTCCCCGAACGAGGGCTGGTACTTCACCCCGACGTACAGCCGCTCTTCCGGGGCGACGATCAGGGTGACGGGGTAATGCGTCGCGTCGAGCGGCGGGCCGCCGGTGACCCGCAGCCCCGGCCCGGCGTCCCATTCGGTTTCCGCCGGGTAGTTCTCGACGACGAGCAGCGTGTCGAACAGATCGCCGAGGCCCGCGGCGCGCTGGATCTCGCCGAGCCCGATCGCGTGGTGCGCCAGTGACCCGGCCTGTTCGCGCATCACCCGCGCCAGCAAGGCGTCCACGGTCTCGTCCGGGCGAAGCGTGATCCGCACCGGGAGGGTGTTGATGAACAGGCCCGCCATCTCGGTGCCGCCGGGCAGTTCCGCGGGGCGGCCGGACACGGTGGTGCCGAACACGACGTCGCCGCGACCGGTCACCCTGCCCAGCAGGATCGACCAGGCGACCTGGACCACTGTGTTCACCGTGCAGCCGAGGGCGCGGGCCCGCTCGCCCACCGCCGCCGTGACGTCGGCGTCGAGTTCGCGGTGAAGCTGTCCGGGCCACTCCGGTTCGGTGGAGCCCGGCGCGAGCAAGGTCGGCTCGTCCAGGCCCGCCAGCGTTTCCGCCCAGGCGGCGCGTTCCGCTTCCTTGTCCACCGTGGACAGCCAGTGCAGCTGGTCGCGATGCGGGCGCCGGACCGGTGCCTCCGCCCCGCCGTAGGTGGCGAGGAGTTCGCGGGCCAGCGCGAGTGACGACCACCCGTCCAGCAGGACGTGGTGATGGCAGACGAGCAGGCGATGATGTCCGGGACCGCCCCGCAGGAGCGCGAACCGGATCAGCGGGGCGTGAGTCAGGTCGAAGCGTTCGCGGCGGAACCGCTCGACGGCGTCGTCGGTGAGCAGACCCTCTTCCCAGGCCAGGGGCGGATCCGGCAGGACGACCTGGACGGGGTCGCCGTCGGGCCGCAGCCGGAACTCCACCCGCAGCGCGGAGTTCCGGCGTACCAGCTGTTCCGCGTGGGCCCGCAGGCGGACAGGGTCCAGGTCGCCTGCGAGGTCGAAGGACAACAGGACGGTGTAGACGTCGGTCTCGGCGTCCTGCGCCAGCAGACCGGCCTGCAACGGCGTGACCGGCAGGACGTCCTCGACGTCGCCGAATCCGTCCACTTCGGACTGGGTGAGCGGGACCAGCGGGAAGTCCGACGGTGTGTGCCCGCCGCCCTCGGTCAGCGCCGCGATCGCGCGATGCCACGCGTCCAGCAACTCGACGAGGTCCTCGCTGGAGGACCAGCGTGCCTTCAGCACACCGTCTTCGATCAAAGTGGACACTTCGACCGGATGGGACGCGGGGAGTTCCGGGTCGGCGCCGCCCGCCAGGAAGCCGAGCCCCTCGACGGGGGTGAAGTCCCGGTCGTCGCGGGTGGCCGTGCCGAGGTGGTTGACCAGGAACGGGCGCGGTGTCCCCGGCACACGGTCGCGCAGCGGGCCGTAGCCCGTGCCGCCGTCGGGCACCGAAGCGAGGGTTTCCTTGACCCGCTTGAGCACCTGCTCCGCTGTGCCGTCCAGGTCGACCCGGATCGGGTACAGGCTGGTGAACCAGCCGACCGCGGACTCCGCGCCGGGAACGCCGTCGCGGCCGTGGCCCTCCAGATCCGCGCGGAGTTCCCGCTCGCCCCAGACCTCGCGGGCGGCGAGCCCGAGCGCGGCGAGGAGGACCTCACGGGTTCCGGTGTGGAAGGCGCGCGGGATGTCCGTGACCACCGCCCGGGACAGATCCGCGGGAAGTTCGGTGATCACGTGCCGGAGGTCGCCGACCGTGCCGGTGCTCAGCTCGGCACTGCTTCCGCCCGCCATCTCGGTCCAGAACGCGGTCTGCGTGTCGTCCGCGGTGAGCGACGCGGCCCAGTTCCTGGCTACGAACGCGCCGGGCCCCGTCGGCTCGCCCGCGAATCCGGCGGCCAGATCCGCGGCGATGACCTGCCACGACACGGCGTCGACCACGAGGTGGTGCGCCACCAGCAGGAGACGGCCGGGCAGGAAGTGGACACCGCGGAACATGACGCCCGCCCGCGGGTCGAGCGCGGCGATCTCCCGTTCGAGTTCGCGCCGCGGGTCGGCTTCGCCGAGGACGGCGCGCAGTCTCACCCGCGTCTCGTACGGGGTGCGGATTTCGAGGGTGTCACCGGCCAGCCGCGCACGCAGGAAGTCGTGCCGGGCCACGAGCCGGGTGAACAGCCGCGCCAGTTCGCCGGTGGTCGACTCCGGCGGGACCCGGAGGAAGGTGGCCTGGCTGTAGCGGTCGATCGGGCCGCCACGGTCCAGCAGCCAGCGCGACATCGGCGTCGGCGCCACCGGTCCGGTCCGCTCGGCGGCCGTGGCCGGGAGGGCACGGCCGTCGAATTCCCGTGCCCGTACCGCAAGTTCGGCCACCGTGCCCGTCTCGACGACGTCGCGCGGGGTGACGAGCAGCCCGGCCCGGCGCAGGGCACCGACGAGGTGGATGGCCGTGATGCTGTCGCCGCCGGAGGTGAAGAACCCGGTGTCGGCACCGACCTCGGCCAGGCGCAGCACCTGGGCGAACGCGTCCGCGACGGCGGCTTCCCGCTCGTTCCGCGGGGCGAGCGCCGCCGGAGCGGACTCCCCGGCGGGTTCCGGCAACGCGGCGCGGTCCAGCTTCCCGTTGCGGCTCAACGGGAACGCCGCCAGCGGCACGAGCACCGACGGCACCATCGCGGCGGGCAGCGCCGCGCTCAGCCCGGCCAGCGCCGCGGCGGGATCGACGGTCGCGGGTACGCAGTAGGCGACGAGCCTGCCGTCACGGACCACGACCACGGCGGCGTCGACACCGGGCAGGTCGGCGAGCCGCGCCTCGATCTCCCCCGGTTCGATGCGCTGGCCGCGGATCTTCACCTGATGGTCGGTCCGGCCCAGGTAGACCAGCGCGCCGTCCGGGCGGCGCCGCACGAGGTCACCGGTCCGGTACATGCGGCCGCCGGATGGGCAGGCCACGAACCGTTCCGCGGTGAGCCCCGGCCGGTCGCGGTACCCCCGCGCCAGCTGGGCGCCCGACAGGTACAGCTCACCCGCGACGCCGTCCGGCACCGGCTGGAGCGCGGCGTCGAGGACGTGCAGGCCGGTGTTCCAGACCGGGACACCGATCGGGACCGGCCGCTCGCCGGGCACGGTGTCCCATTCGGTGACGTCCACCGCGGCCTCGGTCGGGCCGTAGAGGTTGCGCGGCGCGGTCCCGAACACCTCGGCGGCCCGGGTCACCAGCTCCGCGGGCAACTCCTCGCCACTGCACACCACGCGGCGCACCGAACCGAGGTCGTGCGGCACACCGGCCGCCACGAAGGCCGCCAGCATCGACGGGACGAAGTGGACGGTCGTCACCCGCTCGGCCTCGATCAGCGCGGCCAGGCGATCCGGGTCGCGGTGGTCGCCCGGCTCCGCGACGACCAGCGTGGCGCCGGTGATCAGCGGGAGGAAGAACTCCCACACCGAGACGTCGAAGGTCGCCGGGGTCTTCTGCAGGATCCGGTCACCGGCGTCGAAACCGTAGCGCTCGCCCATCCACAGCAGCCGGTTGACGATCGCGGCGTGCTCCACCAGCACGCCCTTGGGCCGCCCGGTGGAGCCGGAGGTGTAGATCAGGTAGGCCGCGTTGCCCGGCACGATCCCGGCGGGCGAGAACGCGTCACCGTCGGGCAGGTCTTCCGCCGTGATCACGGCGTCCGGCGCGGCGTCGGCGAGCAGTTCGCGGACGCGGTCCTCGGGCAGTTCCGGGTCGATCGGCAGATACGCCGCCCCCGCCCGCAGCACCCCGACCAGCGCGACGACCAGCTCCAGCGACCGCGGCAGGACCACCGCGACCACCGATTCGGGACCGGCCCCGCGCCCCCGCAGCCCGGCGGCGAGCCGCGCGCTGCGCTCGTCCAGTTCGGCGTAGGTGAGCCGGTTTCCGCGGAACGCCAGCGCTTCGCGGCCCGCGTGGTCGGCGAACGCCTGTTCCAGCAACGCCGTCAGCGTCACGGACGGGACCTCGTGCGTGGTGTCCGGCGGCTGCTCGGCGGGCAGCACCACGGGGATCGCGGTGACGGGTTCGTCGGCCGAGGTGAGGAGTTCGCCGAGCACCTGCACGAATCGTCCGGCGAACAGGGCGGCCTCGGCTTCGTCGAACAGATCCCGGGCGAATTCGAGGAATCCGCCGAGCCCGCGCCCGGATTCGGTGACGTTGAGGGTGAGATCGAATTTCGCGGTGCCGGTGGGCACCAGGTCCAGTCCGGCGCCTAGACCGGCGAACCGGCTGTCGTCGCCGGGGGTGTTGCGGTAGGCGAACAGCACCTGGAACAACGGATGCCTGCCCGGCGCCCGCGGCGGTGCCACCCGCTCGACGACCTGGTCGAACGGGACGCCGTCGTGCGCCAGCGCGGCGAGACCCGCGCGCCGGACCCTGGCCAGCAGCTCACGGAAGGTCGGGCCGCCGGAGAGATCCGTCCGCAGGACGACGGTGTTGACGAAGAACCCGACCAGCGGGTCCAGCGCCTCGGTGGGCCTGCCCGCGACGGGGACGCCGATCGGCACGTCCGTCCCCGCTCCGCAGCGGGACAGCACGGTCGCCAAGGCGGCGTGCAGCACCATGAACACGCTGGTGCCGGTCTCGGCGGCGAGTTCCCGGACCCGGTCGTGCAGCCCGGCCGCCAGATCGAGGTCCAGCACGATTCCCGATCCGGTGGGGTTTCCCGGTCGCGTCCGTCCACTGGGGACGGTCAGTTCGCCGGGCAGGCCGTCCAGTTCGGCCGCCCAGAAGTCGAGGTCGGCCGAGACCGGCAGGGATCGCTGCCACAGCGTGTAATCCGCGTACTGGACCGCCAGCGGCATCCACTGTGGAGTGTCACCGGCGGCGCGCGCCGTGTAAGCGGTCTCGAGATCCGCGAGCAGGGGCCGCAGCGACCATTCGTCGGTCGCGATGTGATGCGTGGTCAGGACCAGCACGTGGTCCTCCGCGCCGAGGACGATCAGCGCCGCGCGCAGCGGCGGTTCGGCGTCGAGCGCGAACGGCCGCCTGCTGTGCTCGGCGATCACCGACGGGAGGGTGTCCTCGGCGGCTTCGACGATCTCGTATCGGGCTGGAGAAGGCGGCAGGATCTGTTGCCACGGCTCGGTTCCGTCGTTCTGGTAGACGGTGCGCAGCGGTTCGTGCCGCGCAACGACGTCGTCGAGCGCCGCGAGCAGGGCGTCGCGATCCAGCGCGCCACGCAGGCGCAGGCTCAGCGGCAGGTTGTAGACGGCGCTGTCCGGTCCGGCGAGGGTCTGCAGCAGCCACATGCGGCGCTGCCCGGCGGACAGCGGCAGCCGGTCCGGCCTCGCGGCGACGGGAACGTCCGGCCTGGCCGGGGCGAGATCGTCGAGGCGGCCGATCAGCCCGGCGGGAGTCGGCGTGTCGAACACCGTCGCGATGGGCACGTCCACGCCGAACTCCGCGCCGAGACGCGCGCTCAGGCGCATGGCGAGCAGCGAATGCCCGCCGAACCGGAAGAAGTCGTCCTCGGGCCCGAAGCCCGGCACGCCCAGGATGTCAGCGAACACCCCGCACAACCGCGCGAGGCGCGGGTCTTCGACGGTCACGCCGGAACCGGTGTGGGTCCGGCTCGCCAGCGCGAGCCGGTCGATCTTCCCGTTGGGGGTCAACGGAAGTTCGGCGACCGGGACGAGCAGGCCCGGCACCATGTAGTCCGGGAGCCGTCGCGCCAGCTCCCCGCGCGGGTCACCGGTTTCGCCGGTGGGCACGTAGTAGCCGACGAGCCCGGCGCCGGCGGCCACGACGGCGCAACGCCCCACCCCGGGCGCCCGGCCGAGGACGGACTCGACCTCGCCGAGTTCGACCCGGAAGCCGCGCACCTTGACCTGGTGATCGGTGCGACCCAGGCATTCCAGGTCGCCGCCGCCGGTCCAGCGGGCGAGGTCACCGGTGCGGTACATCCGGCCGCCGCCGAACGGGTCGGCGACGAACCGGGACGCGGTCAGCCCGGGGCGGCCGAGGTAGCCGAGGGTCACCCCGGAACCGGCGAGGTACAGCTCACCGGTCGCGCCGGGCGGGACGGGCCGCAGGGCGGCGTCGAGGACGTAGGCGTGCGTGTTGTGCAGCGGCCGCCCGATCAGCGGCCGGTCGGCCCCGGCCAGGCTGATCCCGTGCGCGGTGGACCAGATCGTCGTCTCGGTCGGGCCGTAGAGGTTGGTGACCCCGGCGGTGGTGGCGCTCAGCGTCCGCGCGAGGGCGGGTGGCAGGGCTTCACCGCCGACGAGCGCCCGGACGCCGCGCAGGGCGAGCGGCGCCGATTCGGCGAGCGCCTGCCACAGCGACGGCGTCGCCTGCATGGCGGTGATCCGCTCGCGGTCGAGCAACGCGCTCAGCCGCAAGGGATCGCGGGTGTCGTCCCGGCTCGCGAGCACGATGGTCGCGCCGTCGAGCAACGGCAGGAACAGTTCCAGCGCGGCGATGTCGAAGCTGACCGTCGTGACGGCCAGGAAACGGTCGGCCGGGCCGAAAACGAACCGTTCGCGCAGGGAGGCGAGAAGGTTCGCGAGGTTGCGCCGGGTGACGACGACGCCCTTGGGGCGGCCCGTCGAACCCGAGGTGTAGAGCACGTACGCGGGCGCGTCGAGGGGGACTTCCGGCAGCTCGACCGGGTCGGCGGGCGCGCCTCCCGCGAGCCAGGCCGGATCGATCACCAGCGCGGGGGCGGCGTCGGCGAGCATGAACTCGACGCGTTCGGCCGGGAAATCGGGGTCGATCGGCAGATACGCGGCCCCGGCCTTGAGCACCGCGAGCAGCGTGACCACGAGCCCGGCCCCGCGCGGCAACGTCACCGCGACAAGGTCTCCTTGCCGCACGCCTTCGGCGACCAGCCGGGCGGCGATCGCCTCCGACCGCTCGTGTACGTCGTTATAGGAAAGCCGTGAACCGGCGTCCTGGAGCGCGATCCCCTCGCCGCGCGGGAGGGCGCCGAGGACGTCGTGCCGGTCGTGTCCGGACGTCCGCGACCGGCCCAGTTCGAGCAGCCGGGCCCGCTCGCCGTCGTCGGTCGTGTCGAACCGTCCGACGGGCGTTTCGGGTGCGGCGGCGGCCAGGGTTTCGAGCATGCCGACGAATCGGCGCGCGTGATCCTTCAGCTCGTCCGCGTCGTAGGCGGCCGGATTGGCGTCGACGTCCAGCGCGATCCCGGCGGCACCCGGCAGCCCCTGCACGGTGAAGGACAGGTCGTCCACCGGTCCCGCGGCCAGGTAGTGCGTGGTGGCGGGCAAGCCGCCGAAGGTGAGCCCGGTGGCGAAGGGCTTGATGTTGATCCACGGGCCGACCAGCCGCCGTGTGCCGAGCCTGCCGAGATCACGGCGCAGATCCTCGCCGCGGTACCGATGATGCGGGCGGGTCAGCTTCAGTTCCGCGACGACCCCGGCGACCAGTTCCTCCACCGTGGTCGACGGTGTGACCGGGATCCGCAGCGGCACCACGTTGACCGTCGTGGCGGGGACGCGGGCGGCGGGCCCCATCCGCCCCATCACCGGCAGGCCGAGCACGATCTCGGGGGCGCCGGTGACGCGGTGCAGGTACAGCCCCGTCGCGGCGATGACGAGTTCGGTCCAGCCGGTGCCGAGCCGTTTCGCCAGCGCGCCGAGCGCCTCGAAATCCTGGGCGCCCAGGCGGGTGCTCTCGCGCAGGAATGTGTGCGACGCCGGGACCGGCGCCGACGGCGAGACGACCTCGGGCAGGCCTTCCAGCCGTTCGGCCCAGAACGCGCGGTCGCGCTCGAACTTCCCGGACTCCCGGTACGCCGTCTCGTCGGCGAGCAGCTCGGCCACCGGTTTGAACGGGCTCGCGCCGACCGGTTCACCCGCGGTCAGCGCGGTGTAGACCGCCGCCACCCGCCGTTGCACCAGCCCGAAGCCGTAGCCGTCGAGCAGGATGTGATGGCAACCGAAGAACCAGGAGAAGTGGTCGTCGGCTCGCCGGTAGAGGATCTGCGTCACCAGCGGACCGGTCGCGGGGTCGCGCGCGATCGCGAGTTCCGCGCGCATGGCGGGAACGGGATCGCCCTCGACGTCGACGACGCGCAGCTCCGGCACGGGTCCCGGCGTCCGCCACGGCCCCGCCTCGTCGTGTCCGAAAAGGACGGACAGGCCGTCGGCCTCGGTCAGCGTCCGGCGCACCGCTTCTGCGAAGGCGGATACGTCGAGCGCGCCCCGGATCTCCAGGTACTCGCCGGTGTTGTACGCCGGACTGGCCGGATCGAGACGCTGTCCGAACCAGACGCCCTGCTGCGCCGCGGTCAGCGGGCTCCGGACGTCCTCGTGCGCCGATGACACAGTTGTTCCTTCCTCTGGACCGAGAGCTCAGTGACCGTGCCCGCCACCGGGAGCCGGCGGGAGCTCGTGCGCCATCGACTTCGCGATCGCGATGACTTCCTTGGGCTGCACCAGGAACGGCCGCATCATGCTCATGTCCTCGTGTTCGAGCATGTGGCAGTGGTAGACGAACTTGCCGGTCACGTCGGCGAACTTGGCGACGACGTCCACCGACTCGCCCGCCGCCACGTTGACGACGTCCTTCCAGCCCGCCTGATCCGGCGCCACCGGTTCGGACTTCTCCCAGAACACCGGCGTCGCGGTACCGCCGCCGATGCCCCCGCCCGGCAGGTCGATGAACTGGAAGCCGTCGATGTTGTAGAAGCCCCGTTTCACCGGCTGGAACGCGCAGACGTGGATGTGCATCGGATGCGGCCAGCCGGACCAGTCGAGGTTGACGAACCGCCACCGTTCCCAGGAACCGGCCTTCACGGTGTACTGCGTCGGATCGGTCCACTGATACGCCATGCGTTTCCAGGTGGTGACCGAACCGTCCTGCTCCTTGAGCTGCACGATGCCGTCGATCGGGAACGGCCCGGACGGCGCCTCGACGCGCTGCATCTCCCACAGCCGGGCGTGCGAGACCCCGACCGGGGTCAGCATCACCATGCGCTCGGCCTCGACGGGCTGCTTCTCGGTGACGCGTACGAAAGACCTCGCCAGCGTCTTCGGCAGCCGGAAGGTGCCCGGCCTGCCGCGCGGGGAGACCCGGAACTGGAGGAAGTCCGGCCACGGCCCGGGGTCGTAGTCGATGTTGCGCAGCATGAGTTTCTTGCCCGCCAGCGCGCGGAAGTCGATCAGGACGTCCGCGCGTTCGGACGCGGCGAGGCTGAAGCCGCCCGCGACGTCCACCGGGGCGCCGAGCAGGCCGGCGTCGCTGCCGATCACGAAGATCGTGCCCGCCGGTACGGGTTTCCCGTCTTCCGTGACCAGCTGCACCACGTACGGCCGGGTGTTGGAGGCGTTCGCCATCCGGAACCGGTACCAGTCCGGCTCGACGTCCTTGAACGGCCAGATCGCGCCGTTCACCAGCGTGTACGGCCCGGCGAACGACCGCACCTGCCGCAGCGGGTCCGTGCTCATCACCGTGGTCTTGTGCAGCATCGTGCCGGTGAGGCGGTTCTTGTCGTCGGTGTCGAGATTGCGGTCGCAGATGAGCAGCGGCACCTCGCGATCCCCGGACGGGAGGCGCAGGGACGCCTCTTCGCCGTCGCGGAGGATGTACATGCCCAGCAGCCCGGACATCACGTTCCAGCGCGTGATGTGCATGGCGTGGTCGTGGTACCAGAGCGTGGTCGCGGGCTGGTCGTTGCGGTACTCGACCAGCTGGCTGCGGCCCGCCAGGACGGCGTCTTCGGCCCAGCCGTCACTTCCGCCGTCGCTGAAGTGGCCGTGCAGGTGGACCGACGTCCAGCCGGGCAGCGCGGCGACGTCCGCCCGCGGCGCGACACCTTCACGGCCGGGAACGTCCCACTGGTACGGATCGGCGTTCTCGTCGAAAAGGATTTCGACCACCGGCAACGGATACGGGCCGGTGAGCTCATTGGTCCAGGTGACCCGCAACGGTCTCCCGCGCCGGGCCTCGATGATCGGGCCGGGGAACCGGCCGTCGAAACCCCAGATCCGCGTGGGCGGCAGCTGCGAGTGCAGCCTGACTACGTTCGGTCGCATCCGGACTGTCAGGTTGTCGACGCCGTCGATCCGGCTGCCGCGTGCGGTCGACATGGCGGGCAACGGATCCCGGAACGGCGTCAGCTGGGTGACCGTCCCGCGGAACGGTGTCCCCGGGCGCGGTGCCGTGGCCGCCACCTGCCGGACCTGACCGACGCGGTCCCCCTGCGCCCGCGGCCTCGCGTAGGCGCGGGGATCGATCGTGACCGGGCCGCGTTCGCGCCCCGGCATGGATTGGATCGTGGCCGATCCGACCCCCAGCGCCAGCGCGCCCGCGAAGCCCGCCTTGAGCAGAAAACCCCGGCGGTCGAAGCCTTCTCTGTCGCTCACGAGCGATCGGCTTCGGCCATGGCTTCGATGAGGCTCTTCGGCCTCAGATCGGTCCACGACGCCTCGATGTGGTCCAGGCATTCCTGACGGCTCGACTCGGCCTTCGTCACCGTCCAGCCGTCGGGCACCTCGGCCCACGCGGGCCACAGCGAGTGCTGGTTCTCTTCGTTGACGAGCACCACGAAACGGCCGTCTTCGTTGTCGAACGGATTGGTCATCACAGCTCCCTCTCCAAACTTAGGAGAGGCTATCCTAAGGATTCCGGAGAAGCCATAGGCCGAAAACGTGACGGGCAAAGCATTTACGCCCGGCCGCGCCGCATTTCGCCCACGAGAAGCCAGCCGAGATACAGTCCGCCGAGCACCAAAGTGGCCACCCCGACCGGCAACTGGGTCCCCGGGATGGCCCTCTGCGCCAGCAAATCCGCGAACGCGAGCAGGAAAGCGCCCGCCAGCGCCGAAACCGTCAACGACGGACCGACCGACCGGGCCAGCCGTTTGGCCACCTGGGGCGCCGCCAGCGCCAGGAACGAAATGGGGCCGGCGGTCACGATCGCGACCGCGCTCAGGAGCACCGCGATGGTGATCGCGCGGCGCCGCACCGAACCGACGGCGAGCCCGAGCGCGGTGGCGGAATCGGGACCGAGTTCCAGCGTCAGCAAGGGTTTGCTGAGCAGGAACGCGGACGGCAGGACCACCACCAGCACCACGACAAGGACCCACACGTGCTCCCACGCCCGCCCGTTGAGACTGCCGACCAGCCAGATCTGGGCGTTGAGCATCTCGTTCAGCTCGGCCCGGCTGAGCAGGTACGCGATTCCCGCGCTCAGCAGCGCGTTCACCCCGACCCCGACCAGGATCAGCCGGTATCCGCGCACCCCGCCCCGATAGGACAGGAGATAGACGAGCACGGCCACCACCCCACCGCCGCAGAGCGCGCCGACGCCGGTGGCGAGC
The DNA here is from genome assembly GCF_040684635.1 of Amycolatopsis sp. NPDC089917. Taxonomy (NCBI): domain Bacteria; kingdom Bacillati; phylum Actinomycetota; class Actinomycetes; order Pseudonocardiales; family Pseudonocardiaceae; genus Amycolatopsis; species Amycolatopsis sp. NPDC089917. The sequence continues at coordinate 109,811 of NZ_JBFBGL010000003.1, forward strand.
AGCCCGGAATCCTTGAGCACCAGCAGGCACACCAGGGCACCCGCGGCCGCGCCCGCGTTGAACCCGATGATGTCCGGGCTGCCCAGCGGATTGGCGGACAGACTCTGGAACATCGCGCCGCCCACCGCCAGCGCGGCGCCGACGAGCAGGGCCACGAGCACCCGGGGAAGGCGGACGTCGTTCACGAAGTACCGCTGCTGCAACGTTCCGTGCCCACCGAGAGCACGGAAGACGTCCGGCACGCTGATCGGATAGTTGCCGGTCACCAGCGCGGCCAGCACCACGGCGAGACACAGCACCGCCAGAACGGCCGCGACCCACGCGGTCCGGCGGTGAACCCGCAACGAGAAGCCACCGCGTTTCGTCCGCACCGTCCACTGAGGACTCGAAGTGACGGTCACAGTTCCCCCAGCCGTTTCCGGCGGACCAGATGGATGAACACCGGAGCGCCGATCACCGCGGTGACCACGCCCGCTTCGAGTTCACCGGTCGGCAGCACGACCCGGCCGAGGACGTCGGCGCCGAGCACCAGCAGCGGCGCCGAGACCATCGAATACGGCACCACCCAGCGATAGTCCGGGCCGACCACCGCGCGGACCGCGTGCGGGATCGCCAGCCCGACGAACCCGATCGGTCCCGCCGCCGCCGTCGCCCCGCCACAGAGCAGCACGATCGCGAGGACGCTCAACAGCCGCGTCCGCCCGAGGTGCGCGCCCAGCGCGCGGCCGACCTGGTCGCCGAGGGCCAGCGCGTTCAGCGAGCGGGTGAGCAGCAGGCTGATCACCGCGCCCACGACCAGGAACGGCAGCACGTCCCAGAGCACGTCGTAGCCGCGGTTGATCAGCGAGCCGATGGTCCAGAACCGCATCGACTGCGTGGTCCGCGCGTTCATCGTGGTGAACGCCGAGATGACGCCGGTGAGCACCGCGGTGACCACGGTGCCCGCCAGGGCGAGCCGGACCGGGTTCGCCCGGCCCTTGCCGGTGGACCCGAGCAGGTACACGACCACGCTGGCGATCGCTGCGCCCGCGAGGGCGAACCAGACGTACCCGGACAGTGTGCCGACGCCGAAGATCGCGATGGCGACCACGACGGCCGCCGAAGCACCGGACTCGACGCCCAGCAGGCCGGGGTCGGCCAGCGGGTTCCGCGTCACTGCCTGCATCAGCGCGCCCGCCGTCCCCAGCGCGGCACCGACCACGACGCCGAGCAGGGTCCGCGGGATCCGCTGGTCCCAGACGAGATTCGCGTCGTAGGAGCCGTCGAAGTGGAACAGTGCGTCCCACACCACGCCGACCGGGAGATGTTTGGCGCCCACCGCAACGCTGACGATCACCATGATCCCGATCAGCGCCAGGCCGACGAGCAGTCCCATGCCCCGGGCGGCTTGCCCCCGGGGCCGGATGACCAGATCGGGTCGCGGAGAAGAGAGAACCGCCATCAGCCCGCCGCCTCCACCCGGCCGGCGGCCAGCCGGACCGCGCTGGGCAACCGGTCGATCGTCGACTGCCGGTGCGCGATGACGATCAGCGACCGATCGGCGTGCAGGCGGTCCAGCGCGCGTTCGATCCGGTCCCCGGTGTCCGGGTCGACGTCGGCGGTGGCCTCGTCGAGGATCAGCACGGCCGGATCCACCAGCGCCGCCCGGACGAGACCGATCAGCTGGCGTTCACCCGCCGACAGCGTATCGCCGGCGGCGCTGACCGGTGTGTCGAGCCCTTCGGGCAGCCGGGCCACCCATTCCCTCAGCCCCAGACTGTCCAGTGCCCAATCGATCCGCTCGTCGGACGGCGGCCGCGGCACCAGCCGGAAGTTGTCGCGCAGCGTGCCGCCGACCACGTGGACGCGTTGGGGCACGAGCATGATCCGGCTGCGCAGTTCCCCGGGGTCGATCTCGTCGAGCGGGATCCCGCTGTAGCGCACGGTTCCGCCGTCGGCGGAGTAAAGCCCCGCGAGGATCTTGGCCAGCGTCGTCTTGCCGGATCCGGTGGGCCCGACCAGCCCGGTTCGCGCGCCCGGCCGGAACGTGCAGGACACGTCGTGCAGGACCGAAACGCCGTCCACATAAGAGAACCGCAACGCCGAGGCTTCGAGCGTGCCGCGTTCCGGTACGGCTGCCGCGCTCCCTGTCCGAGGCGGTGGCTCGGTGGTGTCGAGCAGGTTCAGCAGCCTGGCCAGCCCGACCCGCGACGTCTGCAACTGGCCGATCAGGTTGGTCAGCTGGTTGGCGGAGTCGAACAGCTGCCGCATCGCGAGCACGAACACCGCGACCGTGCTCAGCGGCAGCCCCCAGGCGAGCACGAGACCGCCGCCCGCGATGAGGATCGTGGCATCGGCCAGCGCCTGCGCCAAGGTCACTCCTCCGGTGCGCAGCACCACGAACTCGGACCGCAGGGTGGTGCGCCGCAAGGTCTCCTTGTCCCGGTCGAACCGGTCGCGCCATTGCTGCTCGGCGCCGCGGGAGACGAGCAGGTCCCGGGACTGGATGCCCTCGCGGTAGGTCGCCGCGACGGCTCCTTGCGCCGCCGCTTCGTCCGCGAACGCCGTGCGCGCGCCGCGCTGGAACCAGCGCATCACCAGCACCGCCAGCGGGATGAAGACCAGGACCACCACCAGCGTGAGCTGCCAGGAGTAGAGCAGAAGCATGATCGTGGTGAAGAGCAGGAAACCGGTCACCGAAAGCAGGTCGGGGAGATCGGCGCGGACGAACGAGGCAAGGTCGGCGATCTCGGCGGTGCTGCGGCGCAGCAGGTCGCCGGACCGCTGGGTCTCCAGGAACCGCAGCGGCGCCGACGCGAGCCGGGACACGACGAGGTCGCGCAACGAAGCCACGACCCGCTCACCGGCCTTCGCGAGCCAGATCTCACCCGCGCGCAAGAGGAACAGGCGAGCGAGCACGAGCGCGGCGAAGACGCCGGCTGCCGTGTAGAGCCCCGTGAGGTCCTTTTGCGACACTCCCGCGACGGCCCACCCGACCACCGACGGGATCAAGGTCAGCGCCAGCGTGGCGGCCGTGCCGAGACCGATCGCGACGGCCAGGATCGTCCGGTGCGGCTTCAGGAACGGCCACGCCCGGCGAAGGACGCCCTTCTGTTCGGGGCGTTCGCTCAGCACCACGGTTTCAGGCACTCGGAGCCACCTCCCTCACGGCCGGGGCAGCGGCTTCCAGCGCGACGACACGGTCGGCCGCGTCCACCACGGCGGCCCGGTGACTGGCGAACACGATCGTCCGTTCGTCGTTCATCCAGTCCCGCAGTCCGGCGAGGACACGTCGTTCGGTTTCGGCGTCCACCGCCGAAGTGATGTCGTCGAGCAGCAGGACGTCGGCGCCGTGCAACAGGGCCTGGGCGAGAGCGAGGCGTTGCAGCTGCCCGCCGGACAGCGTCGCGCCGCTCTCCCCTGTCTCGGTGTCGTAGCCGTCGGGCAGCGAGGAGACGTGGTCGTCGATCGCCGCCGCGACACAGGCCGCGCGCAGGTCTTCCTCCGTCAGTTCCGGCCGGCCGAGCATCAGGTTCTCCCGGATCGTCCCGGAGATCAGGTCCGGCCGCTGGGGCACGAACACCAAGCGGGCGCGGACATCGCTCAAGGCGGCCCGGCGCAGATCGACGTCGCCGTGGCGGACCGTCCCGGCGTCGGGATCCTCCCGGCGCGCCAACAGCCGAAGCAACGTCGACTTGCCCGAGCCCAACGGCCCCGTGACGGCGAGGAACTCACCGGGGCACGCGGTGAGGTCGACCGGCCCGACCACACGGCCGTGCGCGGCGTGCACCTCGACCCCGGTGGCGACCAGGTCCGCCACCCGGCTGAGCGGTACACCCGCTTCGGGATCGGCGACACCGGGCTTTGTCTCGAGTACCTCATTGATCCGCTTCGCCGCTGTCAGTGCTTCGCCGAGCTGAGTGAAGCGGTGGGTGACCACGCCGACCCAGGTGCCCAGCATGCCCATCCAAGTCGTGAAGGCCACCAGACCGCCGACGGTCAGCGCGCCGTCGATCACCGCCATCCCACCGACGAGGAGGCCGACCGCGGTCGCCAGGCCGGGGACGAACGGACCCGCCGCGGCCCAGCTCGCCGCCACCTTGGCGGTCGCCATGGTCTCGGCGGTGACCGTCCTGCTGTGCTCGGCGTGCCGGGCCAGCAGTGGCCCGTCCCCGCCGATGCCGCGGATCGCGACGCTCGCGGTGAGCAGTTCCTCGACGGTGTCGGCGCGGGCGCCGTGCGCGGCGGCCAGCCGGTCGTTGGCGGCCGCGAACCGCTTGGGCAGCACGATGTTCAGCACGACGAGGGCGGGCACCGTGGCCAGTCCGACCACCGCGAGCGACCCGTCCTGCCTGCCGATGAGCACGAGGATGATCGCGAACCCGCCGATCCCGGTGATCATCGAAGCGAACCCGGCCAGCCAGTGGTGCACGAAGTCGACGTCACGGGTCCCGCGGATCGCGAGGTCGCCCCGGCCGAAGCGGGCCCGATCCCGTCTGTCGAGCAGAAGCGCCTTGTCGAGTAAGGCGCCGCGCAACCCGTTCGACGCCGACAACGCGGCGAGCGTGATCTGCCACTGCATCAACGCCAGCCCCGCCACCAGGAGGATCGCCGCGCCGACGACGGCCAGCGACCAGCGCACCGTCGCCGACTGGTCGCCCGCGTTGATGCCCTGGTCGATGGCGAATTCGACGCAGAGCGGGAACACCACCGTCCCCAGTTGGAAGATCGTCCCTCCGGCCACCGCGACCAGCACCCGGCCCCAGTTGCGTGCCAAGGCGCCCGCCAGCAGGCGGACGGCGCTCCGGCTGTCGCCGCGCACCTTCATTCCCTGTCCCCCGTGGGTTTCGTCGCGGCGCTCAGTCGTCCTGTTCCGCGTCGAACGGGGCGTCCTCGGACTTGCCCTGCCGCCAGTACCCGCAGAAGTCGATCCGCTTGCGGTCCACACCGCGTTCCCGGACCAGATGCCTGCGCAATTCCTTCACCAGTCCCGCCTCGCCCGCCAGCCAGGCGTAACCGGGTTCCGGCAGCAGTTCCGTCGCACGGACGGCCTCCAGCAGCGTCCCGGCCGTCGTCCGGTCCCGCGACAACCACGTCACCTCGACCTCGCCGTCGGTGCGCCACTGCTGGCGGTCACCCTCGACCGGCACCTCGACGAACACCCGCGCCCGCTCGCCCGGGGCCAGGCCTTCGACGATCCCGCCGATCGCCGGGAGCGCCGTCTCGTCACCGACGATCAGCTTCCAAGCCGAGCCCTCGGGCGGGAGGTAGTCGGCGCCCCGGCGCGAAGGATCCGTTTCCTCGTGGGGAAAACGCGCGTTGGGACCGTAGATCACGACCTCGTCGCCCGGCTTGGCCGCGCCCGCCCAGCGGGAGGCGGGGCCGACGTCCCCGTGCCGCACGAAGTCGACGTCGATCTCGCCGGGCCGCAGCGAGCGGATCGTGTACGTCCGCATCGCCGGACGCTCCGCCGCGGGCATCTCGCGGTAGCGGGCATACCAGTCCTCACCGGTCGGCACCCGAGGACTCGCGCCGGGCGAAGACGGCAGGAAGATCTTGATGCGCTGATCCGGACCGCAGGTGGTGATGTCCCGCAACCCCGGACCGCCGAACGTGATCCGGACCAGGCTCTCGCCAACGGGCGCGGTCGCGAGCACCACCGCGTCGAAGTGAAGGAACGGCTCATTCCGGAGCAGGTCGGTCTTGCCGGTGGTCATGCGAATCCATCCCTCTGCGCGACTCGATCAGACGACGAAGGGTAGCCTAACCATACAGGGGGGTGGGTCCGCTAGATCTGAACGAATCATTGGACCACTTCCTCTCCGTGCGCTTGCCCACAGCGGAATCCCCGCCTCGCACACTTTCCCGGTATCGGAGGAAGGCCGTCCGCCGGGACGGGACCACCCGGCGTGGCAGGCCTCGCCGGTCGAGATGTTCACGGACCCGGTGACGACCCGAGCCAGGGGCGCCCTGGCGCGGATCCTCCCGCACGAGTCCGACTTCAGCCGATTCACGATCGTGACCGACGTCGGCGGCGCAGAAAGCACGCTCCTGACGGAGATCCTGCGAGCCCGTCCTCGCTGCGCGGTGCGGCCTCAGGAGTGCCCGGTCGAGGGCTGCAACGTGTTCTCCTCGTGATCGAGCTCGCTCTGCAGGATCCTCAGGCTCGTGTCCGGAAGACGGCCCGCGTCACGCCAGCGCAGAAGCTCCTCGCGTCGAGCCTCGATGACACTGTGCCGCGCGTGGACGGCTGCTTCGTACTCCGGTCCTCGACGACACCGACCTCCGCGGAACCAAGCTGACCGACAGCCGGGGTGTCACCCGGGAACAGCTACAGCGAGCGGTAACCGATCACCTCACCGAACTTCCGCACGATCTCGTGGAAGGCGGCCACTAGGACGGGTTCGGGGTGGCCGGGCTTGTCCCGGATACGCCTCGGCTTCTTGCCCGATGCTCCCGAATCCATCGACCTGGGCGGTCTGCGCGAAGCCGATCCCCGAAGCGGTGAGCGAGGCGGGGAGGTTCCTCGGTACTCCCTGATCCGGCGATCCCGGAGCACGACGGCAGACCACAGGTCCAACCAGAGCCGGTCCTGACGATCCCCACCACTTGATGGCTTGATAGATTCATCAAACCAGGAGGTGGTGCCCGTGCCCGCGAGGTCCCGCATGACCGAACCGCTTTACCGGATCAAAGCCGACTTGTTCAAATGCCTCGCCCATCCGATACGGATCCAGGTCCTCGAGGTCCTGGCCGCGGCCGGAGACCGGAGCACCCCGGTGACGCGACTACTCGAGGTCACCGAGTGCGAGGCCTCCCAGCTGTCTCAGCACCTGGCCTTGCTTCGCCGGAGCGGATTGGTCACCTCGAGTCGCACGGGCAACAACGTCGGTTACTGGCTCGCGGAACCACTGGTGGCCGAACTCCTCGTCGTGGCCCGCGCGTTCCTCCTCGCGAGCCTGAACCCCGATTCGGACCGGCTTCGCGCAGCGCACGCCCTTCCGCCACTGCCCGGCGCGACCCCGCAAGAGATGCTCGACGCGATCGCGGCCGAGACATGAAACTTCCTTCGGCGATGACCGGACTGCTGCCTTCCCGGGAGGACTTCGACCTCCGCCCCTCGACGATCCGCGTGGATCTGCTGGCCGGGGTCACCGTCGGGATCGTCGCCCTTCCTTTGGCCCTGGCGTTCGGGGTCAGTTCGGGCGCGGGCCCCGCAGCCGGTCTCATCACCGCGGTGGTCGCCGGGGTCGTGGCCGCGTTGTTCGGCGGCTCCCCGGTACAGGTATCCGGCCCGACCGGCGCCATGGCTGTCGTGCTGGCACCGATCGTGGCCGTGCACGGCAGCGGTTCGGTAGCGCTGGTCGCGGTCCTGAGCGGCGCGCTCGTGCTGATCGCGGGCACGGCCCGGCTGGGCAGGCTGGTCGGTTACCTGCCATGGCCGGTAGTGGAAGGCTTCACTCTCGGTATCGCCTGCATCATCTTCCTGCAGCAGATCCCGCCCGCGGTCGGCACGACCGCGTCGCCGGGTGAGAATCCGTTTCTTTCCGCCGTCGAAGCGCTGACCCAGGTCACGATCGGCACCGCGGCGGCCTGGCCACTGGCCACCGTTGCGCTAGTGGGGGCGATCATGATCGTGCTCCCGCGCCTGCACCGCGGCCTGCCCGCGTCCCTGTTCGCGGTCACCGTGACGACCGTCCTCGCCGAGATCGTCCACGCTCCCCTCACCCGGATCGGCACACTTCCCAGCACCCTGACTCCGACGCTGCCACACTTCTCACCCGGCACGATCCGGGACCTCTCCGGCGCGGCCATCGCGGTCGCCGCGCTCGCCGCGATCGAATCACTGCTGTCGGCACGAGTGGCGGTCACGATGACCCGCGGCGGTCCTCGGGTCACCCCGACCCATCCGGACCGGGAGCTCGTCGGACAGGGGCTGGCCTCGATCGCCAGTGGTCTGTTCGGCGGGATGCCAGCCACCGGTGCGATCGCCCGCACGGCGGTCAATGTGCGCTCCGGCGCCCGGACACGACTGGCCGCCATCACGCACGCCCTGGTCATTCTCCTCTTCCTCGCCATCGCCACGGCGGTCGTGTCCCGGATCCCCCTGGCCGCGCTCGCCGGCGTTCTCATGGTCACCAGCCTGCGGATGGTGCCCATCGGCACTGTCCGTGAAGTCGTCCGCGCGGGCCGTTCCACCGCGGTCACCTTCGCCGTGACCGCTGCCGTCACCATCGCCGCCGACCTGATCCTCGCCGTGGAGATCGGCCTGCTCGTCGCCGCGTTCTTCGCACTCCGCCACCTCGCACGCACCACGCGAGCACGGCTCGACCATCTCCCTGGCCCTTCGGAAAACGGTGACCAGCACATTGCCGTTTTCCGATTCGAAGGCGCGATGTTCTGGGGGGCCTCCGAACGCGTCCTGTCCGAGGTGGCGAACACCGCCGGGAATGTCCTCGTCGTCGTCCTGCGGATGTCGCGACTGCACCTTTTGGACGCGACCGGCGCCAAAGCACTGGGCCATACCATTCAGGAACTCGAAGCGAGAGGAATCACCGTTCTCGTCAAAGGCGTTCAGGACGACCACCGCCGCCTGCTCACCGCTACCGGCGCCCTCTCCAGTCTCCACGCGGACCACCTCTTCCAAAGCCTCGATGACGCGGTCACCCACGCCCGATTCCATGTGCAAGAGGCCCTCGGCACCACACGCGGACCGGCATCGGGCTGACCACCCAGCAGCGTCACTACGCTCTCCCACTCTGAAGGCAAAGGCTCGACGTCGACCGTCGACGGCAAACCCGGCACCCGATGGTCCAGCGGCTCCTGGGGCAACCAGCGACTGAGCGTCGATCTCGGCGCCACCAAGACCATCGACGGCGTCCAGCTCCAGCGGGAGACCGCCTACGCCGGCAGCTACCGCGTCATGACCTCGGACGACGGCCGGAACTGGACCACCGTCCACTCGACCACCTCAGGCGACGGCGGCAACGACTTCGTCCCGCTGCCCGCGACTCGTTCCCGCACGGATGTCCGACGAGCACTGGCGTCCTTTGTGGACTTTCCGGCCGGTCCGAGCGGCACCTGTCTTCGACCCGGACCGGCGGGTGGCCTCGCACCAGCATCGGGCGAGGCCACCCTTCGAGCCAGATCAGCCGAGACCGAGGAGACCACCATGGTCATCGCACTCGTCGTGATCCCAGCCGATGCCGTGACCGTGCAAGCCCAGCCAGATGCCGAGGTTCAGATTGAGGCCGAGACCCTGATGGTGGTGGTGATGGCCGTGGTCGGATGGTGCTGAGGGCGCAGGTGCCGCCGAGGCGGTCCCTGCGCCCGCCAGCAGGATGCCGAAAGCCGCTGCGGGCAAGACGACGACAGCGATGATGCGGCGACGAATGGTGCTCACGATCATGCTCCTTTTCCTGGGGCGAACATCGAACACGACCCTCGTCAGACCGGTCACGCTCTGATCCGGATCACGAACGATTCGTAGCGGAAAGGCAGGAGAGCAGGCCGTCTGGAGAATGATCACGCCTGTAGGTGACGCCGGAGAATCCCTCGAGAAGGTTGCCGGTACCCGGATCGACGACTGCCGATCGTGTGGCTCGAATAGCGGCCGTCGACCTCAGAGCACTCCCGACAGCTGCTCCGGTCGTGCCATCCTGCCTGCTGGTATCAGCACGAGAATCGACGGGATATCGTCACTGAATCGCCTTATCGGTGTGGATTCAGTTCTTGAGGACCGCTACCTTCGACGATTTCCGACGCCACGTCTCTCACCTTCAGGCTTCTCCGGCGCGCGTGGTCACGCAACCGGCTGAACGCCTCCCCCACCGAAACGCCGAAACGTTCGGACAGGACACCTTTCGCTTGCTCGATCACGACACGGCTGTGCAGCGCCCCCTGAAGCTGGTCCACGGTCAGACGGAGATCGTGCATCGAGTGACGCTGCGCGGCACAGGCCGTGGCCGCGTCAGCGAGGACCCGGGCCACACGCACCTCTAGCCCCGACAGCACCGGCTCCGCAGTGTTCACGAGCATGAGAACGCCCGCCTTCGCGTTCTGGATGCGCAAAGGAATGGCTGTGACCGCGGTGATGCCCGCCTCGCTGGCATAGCGGTCGAAACGCGGCCAGCGCCGATCACCCGAGCCGAACCTGACCGGCCCCAAGGATTCCCGGTTGTGCGCACTGTCCCAGCACGGCCCCTCGGCCAACCTCAGTTGCGCTTCCATCAGATCACGGCACAACCTGTTCGACGCGACCGTGCGACGCACTCTGCTACGCCCGTCCATCCGGGTGATGGCAACAGCCTGGACATTCAGGAGATCGTGCACGTGAACCGCGAGACCGCCGAGCAGATCCGGAGCGTTGGGCGCTCCCGCGCGGTGGGAGAGATCGAGCACCGCGTCAGCGATGCGAGCCTCGCGTTCAGTGGCCACGGTCTACTCCCCCAGTGCTCTGGTTTTCCATCGACGCCCCACCGCGGGCGCGGGAAACTTGCGGACTTCACAATGAGCCGGAGAAATACACTAGAGCACAGTACCAGCGGACACCATCAACACTTGTTCACCCGTGATCGGCTGAATGTCCGTACTGGAACGGTACTTAAGCCAGCAGGATGACACGCCTTGTTCCCGACATTCGGCTTTTTTAGGCTGTACACCCGGAACGAGGTCGAGCAGCCGGCCGTCGCCAGAGCACCCCACTCCGCCGCTGGGTGCCTTACCTCGAATTCGGAGGTCAGGATGACGTCGAGCAAGATCGATCTCGCCTGGCTGGGTCTCGACGGGATCACCATCTCCGTGATGACCGCCGCCACCATCGAACTGGCCTGGTTCAGCGACGAGACCAGCGCCCGGCTCGACGACGAGCAGTTCACGGCGGGAGAAGGACCGGTCTACGATGCCATCACCGGCTGCGAGCCGATACTGTGCCCAGCCCTCGCGACCACCTCTCGCTGGCCAGGGTTCACCGCTCAAGCCCTGAGACTCGGCGTGGGAGCCGTCTTCGCCTTCCCCATGTTCCTCGGATCGACCTGCGTCGGCGCGCGCATGTGTCATCGACAGGACACCGGGCCGATGAGCGACGCGCAGATAGCCGCGGCCACGACGCTCACCGACCTGCTCCACCCCCATCTCCTGGCCGGGGATCCCGACAATGACGGACCACAGGGACCTCGCTTGCGCCGGGCGGAGGTTCACCAAGCCGCAGGCATCCTGCGCGAGCGCCTCGACGTCCCCGTCGGTGACGCACTCGCATGTCTCAGGGCCTACGCCTTCAGTCAGCAGCGACCGATCATTGCCGTAGCCCGCGAGGTCACAGCCGGACGCCTGCGCCTCCTCTAGGACACCGCCTGACCACGACGTCACGTCCGGCCCGTCAGCAGTAACAACGAGATGAGTGGGCACTCCCTGCCACCCATTTCGACGCCAGAGTCCCAGCCGCGACCGGCGGGGCCCCGAACGCTGTGGCCGAGGTGATCACCGCGATCTCACCGATCGTGTCCTGATACTGCGCCGGACGGTTGCGCTCCACGGGGATCCCACCCGAGGACGTCGTCCAGGACGTACTGCTCGCCGTGTTCCTCGCCCTCTCGCGATACCGGAAACAGGGCGGACTCTCTTCTGCCGTTCGTGTTCGGTATTGCCGCGCACGAGGTCACCGACGCCCGAAGGTGCCGCCGCCCGTGACCGGCTCGAACTCGTCGCCGAGGTTCCGGACACCGGCGACGAAGACAACGCACCGCGATCGCCAGGGACTCCGCCGGCGAGCTCTACCGCCTGCTGGACACTGTGCACTTCACCCCAAGACAGTGGGGGACTCGTCGCGGGGAGCCGCTTCGCCGTTCTCCATCAACACCAGCTGTGCGACGAGATCGAAGATCGGCGTGGTTTCGTGCGGGAACGACTGCCGGGGTGTGTCCGTCTTGTCACTACTCATCAACCACAACTCCTTCAAGCGCCGCAGCCTCGGTCTTGCCACAGCCACAGGCCTTCATGATGGCGGTAGCACAGCGGGAGGCGTCGAGCAGGTCGGCGCGTAAGTCGTCGATCCGCCCATGCCGGGCATGGGCGAAAGCGGAACTGAGATATCCCAGGATTTCCGGATCCTTCTCCGCCAGCACTGGCTCAGCCTCAGCCGCCGTCGCAGCGAGTCCGCCCAACATGTTTTGCACATCAGCAGGGCTGGGGACCACTGTCAACACGACCACAAGTGCTTGCAACTGTTTGTGCAAACACTTGAGGCACTTCACTGAAGAACCCTCGTCCAGCCGATCCATCCCAGCTGCCTCCCCGCACATCCCGTAAACCCGGCCACTTCGCGGTGAGACGTTCACGCCACTGATTCGTGACGACACGAGAGGGAACTCTGCCGCCCAGGCCGCCCGGCCCGCGTACGGCTCGACGCACGATCCTCGAACATCACACGAACGTGTCACTTTGGCGGAGTGGACGTGGGAGCGAGGCAGCGCGGCCAGCGCACCGGGTATGAACGTTTCGACATCCCCATTGCCCGGGACGGCGGCATAGCGGACCTGCTCGCCGAGGCCAAGCGGCCCGACCGCCGCTTCGATGTGGTGATCTGCGAGTCGATGTCCCGGATAGCGCGGAAGATGTATGAGAACTTGTCCGTCGAGCGAGAGCTGGAACGCGCCGAGGTTCAGGTCTTCGCGTCCAACGAGCCGATCCTGCAACGCCGGATCAACCAATCGGTCGCCGAGTACGAAGTCCTGAACATGCTGGAGCTGTCGTGGGGCGGCACCTGCACCCATGTCCGCGAGGGCTACAACATCGGCAAACCACCCTACGGCTACCGCGCGAAGATCCTGCGCCATCCCAACCCCGCGAAAGCCGACAAAGGGATCACGAAGACGCGCCTGGAACCAGACGGAGCACGAGCGAAAACCGTGGCTCTGATCGCCAAGTGGCGCTATCACGAGGCGCTGGGGTTCGACACCATCGCCGAGCGCCTGAACCAGGACCTCGATGAGCACCCACCACACAGCCACCCGGTGGGAGCCGGGCGTGGGGCGTGGTCGAAGTCCAGCGTCGCCGACATCATGAAGAACCCGAAATACACCGGATATCAGGTCTACAACCGGCGAGCCCGCCGCAGCCGCGGCGCACGGAACCGGCAGAACCCACCCGAAATGTGGGTCTGGTCAACCGAACCCGTGCACGAACCGCTGATCCCCAAGTGGATGTTCGACGAGATGACCGCCACCAGGACCCAACGCCGAGGGTCACGCGACGGCGCCCGACTGAAACAGGACCCCCGCACGAAACGCACCTACCTGCTGCGAAGCCGCGTCACCTGTGATTGCGGCCGCCGCATGATGGGCACACCCCGAAAATCCGGCGTCTACTACCGCTGCCACCCGGCAGGCAACAACGGGGGACGACCGGACAAACACGAGGGCCACCCGCCCACCGTCTACATCCGCGAAGACCTCATCTTCGACCAAGTAGAGGCCTTCTTCAACGAGCGACTCTTCGGCACAAAACGCCACGCACTACTGGTCACGGACCAAGATGACAGCCACACCACCAAGAAACAGGACACCGAGCGCCAGCGTCGAGCAGTCCAGAAGAAGATCGCCGACGCTGCCCGCAAACAAGACAACCTGCTACGCCAAGCAGAAAACGCAGACCCCGACGACCCCTTCACCCAGGGCCTCAGACAGCGCTACAACGACGTCTTCAACGAGCGCAAGACACTCCTCGACGAACTAAGCCGAATCCCGGACGATGCCGACGACCCCCACCAAACGGGTCCAGCCCAGCTGAATTTGCTAGCCGCTCTGCCCTACCTGAAAGCCAACCTGCGCCACGCCCCAGCCGACCTGCTGCGCCGTCTGTTAGACCTGACCCAGCTCACGATCAAGGTCCACTACCAGACCGACCAGGCAACTATCACAGCCACCCTGCCCGGAGACCTGGATGCGATAACTGCCATCGGCGACGCCGCATCACGACAACAATGCCCAGGCCAGACCCAATGTGCATCCTGCTTGTGCCCCCGGTGAGATTCGAACTCACACTGGACGGGTTTTGAATCCGTTGCCTCTGCCAGTTGGGCTACGGGGGCGCTGCCGGACGAACTTTACGGGATCCCGCGAGTGCGCCTTCCGCCGGGCCCGGGAGTGTGACGACCGTCTGACGTGGTGAACGCCATCTCGCCGACTGGATCGTTCCCGGTAGGCTTCAGGTTCGCGGACAGCCCGCGAGCCGAACTGCCCGACGACCTTCAGGAGGACCCCGGTGACCGAGCAGGCTGCCGAGGCCAACGGTGCCGTCGCCGCACCCCAGCGGCGGGTGCTCGTGGCCGAAGACGAGGCCCTCATCCGTCTGGACCTCGTCGAGATGCTCCGCGAAGAGGGCTACGAGGTTGTCGGTGAGGCCGGGGATGGCGAGCAGGCCATCAACCTCGCCACCGAATTGAAGCCCGACCTGGTGATTCTCGACGTCAAGATGCCCAAGCTCGACGGTATCGAGGCCGCGTCCAAGATCACCGGCGACCGGATCGCGCCGGTCGTCATCCTGACCGCGTTCAGCCAGCGCGACCTCGTCGAGCGGGCCAGGGACGCGGGCACGATGGCGTACCTGGTCAAGCCGTTCGCCAAGCGTGACCTGGTGCCCGCCATCGAGCTGGCCGTGAGCCGGTTCGCCGAGCTCCAGGCCCTCGAGTCCGAGGTCGCGGGCCTCACCGACCGGCTCGAGACACGGAAGGTCATCGACCGCGCCAAGGGGTTGCTGATGAGCCGTCAGGGGCTCACCGAACCGGACGCTTTCCGCTGGATACAGCGCACCGCGATGGACCGCCGGACCACGATGAAGGCCGTGGCGGAGGCCGTCGTCGAGAGCATCGGCTGACGAAGCCGGAAAAGGGCCACCTCCGTCGCCGGAGGTGGCCCTTTCTCGTCAGAGACCGCTTGCCGCCCGCATCACCCAGTAGACGTCGGTGTTCTCGACCGTCCCACCCAACCGGGCCGAACCGGGGCCTTCCGCGGTGACCGGGGTGTCGGCGCCGGTGTGGTCGTGCGTCGTCCAGTCCACAGTGAACTTGAGTTTCGAGCCGGGTACGTCGAACGGACCGTCCTGGTCGGGGCCGGTGTCCTCGGCGTCGTAATTCTCGATGCTCAGTCCGCCGGTCTCGTGGTCGCCGCCGATGATCACCAGCGTGTCGGGGTGCGCGCGGACGAACCGCAGGACCTCGGCGATCGTGGCGTCGAGCGCGCGGCCGGCGTCGATCACACCGTGCGCGTTGTTCTCGTGCGACATCCCGTCGGTCCCTTCTTCCTCCAAGAAGAGGAAGAAGCCGCGCGGATTCTTCGACAGCGTGTCCAGCGCCTTGCGCGCCATCTGCTGGAGCGGCACCCGCGGCGCGTACTTCCCGACGCCGTCGGGGCCGTAGTCGACCATGTCCTCGTTGGCGAACAGGCCGAGGATCCGGTTCGCCCGCGTGTTCCGCAGTTCGTCGCCGTCACGCACGTACGTGTAGCCCGTTCGCTGCGCGCGTTCGACCAGGTTGCCGTACGGGCTGCGGCTCTCCTCCCCCGGCTTGTCCGGCCAGAGCCCGGGGTGGCCCTTCGGGTACCACCAGTCCTCGCCGCCGCCGAGCAGCACGTCCGGGCGGCTGTCCTCGATGTACTGCTTCGCGATGTCGCTCTGCGAATCCCGGCTGGGCACGTGCGCCGCGAAGGCCGCGGGCGAGGCACCTGTCACCTGCGCGGTGGTGACCAGGCCGGTCGACTTCCCCGCCCGTTTCGCCCGTTCGAGGATCGTTTCCAGCGGACGCCCGCGCGTGTCGACCCCGACTGCGCCGTTGCGCGTCTTGTGCCCGGTCGCCAGGGCGGTGGCCGCCGCGGCCGAGTCGGTGACGATCTCGTCCTCGTCGTCGGACGACGTCCGCACGAGACCGGTGGCCGCGAGCCCGTCCATGGCCAGTTCGCCGTGTTTGCCCTTGAGCGCCAGCCGGAGCAGGTCGCGCTGACCCAGACCGAGCCCGTCGCCCTGGATGTAGATGATGTTGCGCGCCGAACGCGCCCCGGACCCCGCCGTCGTCGTCTCCGCGACGGCGGCCGAACCGCCGCAGAGGACCACCAGAACCGTCGCCGCCGCCAGACCACGTCCGCGCACATCGCCTCCCATTAGTTAGGAACCTTTCCTAACAGAGAACCCACACGAACACCAGACAAAGCCGAGAGGGATACCCACCGGCGATGAGATCCAGACCACACGATCGGGTCGTGACGATCTTCTCCCGGCTGGGTCTATGGAGTGTGGAAGCAAACCGGGCGACCGCGAACTTCCGCCACAGGCAACGGAATCCGAACCGAGGAGATTGCGATGACGAACACCGCCACCACCGCCAAGCCGAGCTCGAACTCCGCCGCCCCCGCCGAGAACAGCGCGCTCGCTTCCACCCAGGGCGTCACCACGATCGCCGACACCGTCGTGCAGAAGGTCGCCGGCCTCGCGACCCGGGAGATCACCGGCGTCCACGCGCTCGGCGGCGGTGCCGTGCGCGCCTTCAACGCGCTGCGCGAGCGCATCCCGGGTGCCACCGCGTCCGCCGGACAGGGCGTCTCCGTCGAGGTCGGCGAGCGCCAGGCCGCGGTCGACCTGCAGATCGTCGTCGAATACGGCGTCGCGATCGCGGATCTCGCCAAATCGGTGCGCCGCAACGTGATCGGCGCGGTCGAGCAGATGACCGGGCTCGAGGTCGTCGAGGTCAACATCAACGTTTCCGACGTGTACATCCCGGGCGACGACGACGCCGACGACCACACCGAATCCGGCCGCGTCCAGTGACCACCGGCGCCGGCCCGCGCCCGACACAGCAAGGAGAACGTTCATGAACGCCACCCATCTCGGCCTGTTGACCGGTCTCGTGCTCGGCGTGGCCGGCGCGTTCGGCGGCTTCGGCGCGTTCCTCGTCGTGCTCGTCCTCGCCGTCCTCGGCCTGCTGGTCGGCCGGTTCCTCGACGGCAAGCTCGACCTTTCGGCCCTGGCCGGCCGCGACAGGGGCTGACCGCCATGACGACCATGACCGCCGCCGCACCGGACACGGACGGGCGCGGCGGGCTGACCGTGGCCGGCGGTGCCGTCGAGCGGATCGCCGCGCAGGCGATCACCGAACTCGACGGCATCGGCGGCGCGGCCTCCCGGGTGCTCGGGATCGCGGTCGGCGGTGAGGACCTCGACCAGGGCGCCAAGGTGAGCGCGCACGTCACCGGCTCGACGGTCACCTTGGCCGTCCGGCTCTCGGTGAAGTATCCGCTCTCGGTCCGTGCCACCACCGAAACCGCGCGAGAGCACCTGATCCGCCGCGTCGGCGACCTCTCGGGGCTGACCGTCACCCGGGTCGACGTCACCGTCACGGCCCTGCACTCCGCGGAGACCGAAACGAGGAGGGTCCGATGAAACGACGTCCTCGCCGCAGCGTCCCGGCCGTGCTCGTCGGCCTCGTGGTCCTCGCCGGTTGTGTCCTGGCCACCGCCGTCGCGGTCCAGACGATCATCGGGGAGAAACCGTGGATCAGCTACGACGCCGTCGCGTCCGCGTTGCATGGCACCCGATGGAGTGATCCGCTGCCGGCGATCGTGGGCGGCGGTGTCGCGCTGATCGGCCTGCTGCTCCTGGTGAGCGCGATCGTCCCGGGGAGGCCGACCGTGCTGCCGCTCGACGGCGGCCCCGATGTCGGTGCCTCCCGGCGCAGCTACCGATCGACGCTGCGCGCCGCCGCGTCCACTGTGGACGGCGTCTCGGCGGCGAAGCTGAAGCTCAAGCGGCGCGGGATCGTCTCGGTGGTGACCACCGGGCGGACGAACACCGCGGGACTCGCCGACGCCGTCCGCGCCGCCATCGAGCACCGTCTCTCCCAGATCGGCCCCGCCGCCGTTCCCGCCGTGCGGGTCCGGGTCAAGGCCACCAGGAGCGTGTCATGAGCGACCTCAACCGTCCCGCCCGGCTGAACCGCACCCTCCTGATCCTGACGGGGGTCGTGCTGATCGCCGGTGGCGCCTTCGCCGTCGGCACCCATTTCGGCAAGATCCCCCTGCTCGCTCCCACCACCACGCTCGTCCCCGGGACGGCCATGCCGCCCGGCTGGGTCTGGTACGCCGTCGCCGGGGGCGCGGTCGTCCTCGGCCTGCTGACACTGCGCTGGCTCGTCGCGCAGCCCGTCCGCAAACCCAAGTCCCGCACCTGGCGCTTCGACCAGGACACCGGCCAGACCGCGCTGGCCGCGAGCACCGCGGTGGAACCGTTCGTGGCGGAGGTGGCGGCCTATCCCGGCGTCCACGCCGCGCACGCCACGCTGGGCGGCACCCAGGACGCGCCGGTACTGGCCGTGGTGCTGAGCGCCGAACAGGACGGCGACCTGGCCGCCATCCGCGCACAGATCACCGAGGAAGGGCTCCCGCGGCTGCGTCAAGCACTGGATCTCGACGAGCTCCCGGCGACCATCGAGTTCCGCTTCTCCGCCAAGACCGGTTCCCGCCTGCAGTGACACCAGTCCGCTCCCCTGTCCGCTCCGAACACCTCGTGAGAGGTGTGGCGGCGAGGGGAGCTGGGTGCTGTGAACGGTGGCCAAGCCGAGCTGGAAGCCGAGCTCGACCGATTCTGCCGTCGCGTCGCCGGCGCCGCGGAAGTCATGCTCGACCTGCGGAATCTTCCCGAACTGCGCGATATCCGCGCCGTGGTCGCCGACCGGCTCGGCTTCGGCCGCGGCGAGGACGAACCCCTCGGGGCTCTGCTGCTGGTGGTCGACGAGCTGGTCAGCAACGCGTACCGGCACACCGACAGGCCCGGTGAACTGCGCGTCAACCGGCAGGTCCGCAGCTTCCTGGTCGAAGTCTCCGACGACGAACCCGACGTGGAAGCCCTGCGCTCCCCCGCCGAAAACGCGGGCTACGGACTCCGTCTGATCCATCACCTTTCCCTCGATTGGGGTTTCCGCCGGGAGCCGACCGGGAAAACGGTGTGGGCGCTGGTTCCCGCCCAGCTGTATTACGAACGTTGAGGAGCAGCCGTATGTCCACAGTGACCCGAGCCGCCGACACCATGCTCGACCGGACCCTGCTCGGTTACAGCAGCATCGGACACTTCCTCCGACGCCAGTGGTGGCCGGCGGACCCCGCCCCGGACGCGCTCGTGGGCAAGGTCGCCGTGGTGACCGGCGCGAAAGCGGGCCTGGGCAAGGCGACCGCCATCGGCCTGGCCAAGCTGGGCGCGACCGTCCGGATCGCGGTCCGCGGCGACGGTGAAGCCGCCCGCGCCGAGATCGAACGTGCCGCGCCCGGTGCCCGCGTAGTCGTCGACCATTGCGACGTCAGTCTGCTGTCGTCCGTCCGCGACTACGCGAAGGATCTCGACGGCGACGTCGACATCCTCGTGCACAACGCCGGGGTGATGCCCGCCGAACGGACGGAAACGGCGGAGGGCAACGAGGTCATGCTGGCCACGCACGTGCTCGGACCGCATCTCCTCACCGCGTCGCTCCGGCCGAAGTTCGCCGACGGCGCGCGGGTGATCTGGGTCAGCTCCGGCGGCATGTACGGCCAGCCCCTGCGCACCGACGACCTCCAGTACCTCCAGGGCGAGTACAAACCCGCCGCCGGATACGCGCGCACCAAACGCATGCAGGTGGTGCTCGCCGAGCTCTGGGCGGACGAGCTGGACGACTCCGGGATCACCGTGCACAGCGCCCATCCCGGCTGGGCCGACACTCCCGGGGTCGCGACCTCGCTGCCGACGTTCCAGAAGCTCACGCGACCGATCCTCCGGAACGCCGAGCAGGGCGCCGACACCTTCGTCTGGCTCGCCGCGGCCGAGGAACCGGCCCGGTACAACGGGATGTTCTGGCACGACCGCGTCCAGCGGCCGACACACTACCTCGGCAAGACCCGGGAAACCGCCGCGCAGCGCCAGGAACTCTGGCAGGCCTGCGGGCGGCTGACCGCCTAAGCGAGGTTCACCATGACGACCGCCGGGACGGTGGGAGCCACCGAACCCCCGGCGGGCTCCGCGGTGATGCCGACCCGGTCGATCCCGCCCGGCAAGTCCGCGAGGACCGGACGAGTCCGATGTGGACCGTCGTCGGCCAGCAGCCCGGCGGAATGCACGCCGCTCTTCCCGATGAGCCAGACCTGATACGCCTTGCCAGGCGCCAGCGGCGGGAGATCACCCGCCAGCACGACGATCTTGCCCTGGCTCCGCGAGGTCACGACCGTGGTCGTCCCGGGCACGGCGCCCTTGATCGTCGAGGAGTCGGGCGCGGTGAGCACCGAGTTCACCGAAGCGAGCTGCTGCTGCGCGGGTTCGGTGCCCTGCTCGGTGTTCGCGGTGACCAGGCCGAACACCAGCGCCCCGACGGCGGCCGCCGCGGCACCCCACAGCGCCATCCGCACGGGTGGCCTCTTCGCCGGCCGGGTGCTCCGGACGGCCGCGACCAGCGGAGGCCACTGCCGGGTCTGGGCGACCTGCGTGAGCGTCGCTACCCGCAGCCTCGGCGGCGGCACCGTGCCGAGCGCCGACCCCAGGCGCGCCGCGGTCTCCTGGAACTCCTTGACTTCCTGGGCGCACGCGGGGCAGCCGCGCAGGTGCTTTTCGAAAGCCTCGGCTTCTTCCTCCGGGACGGCGTCCACGGCGTAAGCCCCGGTCAATGTGTGCAGTTCCGCGGTCATTGCCCCACCCCCAAGCAGTCACGCAACCGAATGAGACCGTCGCGGATGCGGGTCTTCACCGTGCCGGGCGCGGTCTTCAGCACTTCCGCGACTTCCGGGTACGAATAGCCGTTGTAATAGGCCAGCACCACCGATTCCCGTTGCAGATCGGTGAGCGCGGACAGACACTGGCGCACGCGTTGCTGCTCCAGGTTGGTGATCGTGGACTCGGCGACCTCGTCGAACGGGCGCCGGAAGTCGAGCCTGCCCGCCCGGTCGTCCCGGTCGAGCGCGGCCTGATGCGAACGCACCCGGTCCACGGCGCGCCGGTGCGCGATGGTGAGCACCCAGGCCAGCGTGCTCCCCTTGCCCGGCTTGAACCGCGCCGCCGTCCGCCACACCTCCACCAGGACTTCCTGGGTCACCTCCTCGGCGAACGTGCCGTTGCGGACGACCCTGTTCACCACGCCCCAGACCGGTCCCGCCACGACGTCGTACAGGTCGGCGAACGCCTGTTCGTCACCGGCCGCGACCCGTTGCATCAGGCTCGCCCCGGCCGGCTCCGTTCCGGTGCCACCGCTTTCGCGCGGACTCGTCCGCACATCCTCGACCATCAAGCTGCCTCCACCTCACCCCGACGCCCGGCTACGCGGTTCCGTGGCGTCTGGGAAGGATTCGACGCCGAGGGCGGCGCGGACTGGTCGAAGTGGCGAGAACACTCGGACGGGGCCGGAGGGCCTACCCCTGTTCTTCGAGCACTTCGTCCATTGTGGACCGCAGGTGGCGCAGAAAGGCCTCGAACCGTTCGATCTCTTCCACCGGGTACTCCGCGACGAGCGCCATGAGCCCCGCGCTGAACGGGCCGAAGAACTCCCGCGCGAGCCCCTGGATGTCAGGGCCGCTGCGCAGGGTCACCTTCCGCCGATCGGCGCTCTCCCTGGTCCGCACGACGTAACCGAGGTTCTCCAGCCGGTTCAGCAGGTTCGTGGTCGCGCCGGAGGTCAGCGCGATGCGATCGCCGAGCCGCGCCGGGGAAAGCGGCGAGCCGGTGTCTTCGGCGTAGAGGATCTCCACGAGCGCGGCCGCGTCGGTGGAGTGCAGGCCGAGCCAGTTCGCGAAACGCCTGGTGAACTCGGTGTAATTCGCCCCGAAGCCGCGGAGGCCGTCCAGCAGCGACGCGCTCCGCGCCACGACGTCGTCCTCCATCACCCCTCCTCGGATCCGTGCTTTGACAACCTACCGGCCGCAAATATACCTTCATGATGAAGCTACTTTCTCATGAAGGAGTTGCCTTGCTCCCCGATCCCTTCGCCGCGACGACCCGCGGCATCACCGAGCCCGATCCCGTCCGACCGGCTCTGCGGACCGCCGGTCCCCTCGTCGAAGTGGCCGCCCCGGCGGGCGGAAGCGCGTGGATCGTGACCGAAGAGGAGCTGGCCCGCGAAGTCCTCTCCGACCCTCGCATCGCCAAAGACCCCGCGTGGGCGCCCGAAGACTGGGACCGCGCCGGACTCGAACAGACCGCGGCCGAGCAGCCGTCCTTGACCACGCTGGACGGCCCCGACCACGCGATCCTGAGGCGTGCGCACGCCCCGCTGCTGAGCGCCAAAAGGATTCAGGCGCGGGCCGGCCGGATCCACGAGATCGCGCGCGAACTGCTCACGGGCCTGGGCGAGGAGCCCGTCGATCTCATGGACGGGTTCTCCACCCGGTCCCCGCTGACGGTTCTGCTCGATCTGCTCGGCATCCCGCTCGACCTGCTCGACGCCGCCGTCGACGCCTGCCGCCGCATGTCCAGCCCGGAACCGGACGCGCAGGGCAAGGCCATCGGCGCGATCGCGGGTCTCGCGGCGGCGGGGCTGACGTCCGACCGGCACGGCCTCGCGGCGGAACTACGCGACCGCGTCCCGCCCGGGACGACCGAAGACGACCTGAGATATCACCTGTTCGCGTTGATCTTCGCCGGGCAGCTGACCACCGACGCCTCGATCGGCTTCCTGATCTCGCGGCTCCTCAACGGGGACAAGGCAGCCGAGGACGACCTCGTCCGCGAAACCCTGCGGGACCATCCTCCCGCGCCGTTCACGCTCTGGCGGTTCACCACCGCGGAACTCGACCTCGCCGGGGTCCGGCTCCCCGCCCGTGCTCCCGTGCTCGTCGACATCCAGGGCATCAACAGCGATCCCGGCCGACGGCCCGGACCGGATCTGGCCTTCGGCGGGGGTCCGCACTTCTGCGTCGGCGCCCAGCTCGCGCAGCTCGAACTGCGGGCGGCGGCGACGGTTCTGCGCACGGACTTCCCCGGCGCCAAGCTCGCCGTGCCCTACGCCGAGCTCCGGCAGACGTTCTTCGGCGGCATCCAGGGCACGCGGCTGACCAGCCTGCCTGTGCTGCTGCACGGGTGAAGAACGGGCCGGGGCGCGGAAACCCGCTGCCCCGGCCCGGAACGACCCGCTACTTCTTGAAGGTGTCGCGGATCTTGTCCGCCGCGTCCCCGACGGCGTCCTTCACGTTCTCGACGGCGCCCTTGAGACCGGCCTTCGCCTGGTCCGCCTGGCCTTCCGTGCGCAGTTCTTCGTTGCCGGTGGCGTCGCCGGCGGCCTCCTTGGCCTTACCACCGAGCTCTTCGGCCTTGTTGCTGATCTTGTCGCCCAACGACATCGGATCCTCCTCCGTCCGTGGCGCCCGGATCGTGCGCCGTACGAGGGAAGGACAAGCGAAGATCAGGATTCGTCACGCGCACGGACGGGTGATCGCGCTCACCCCACCCGCCAGGGCATGTGCTGGAGCGTCCAGGTGTTGCCGTCGGGATCGCTGAAGGCCGCGTAGAAGACGCCGCCCATGTCCTCGACCGGCCCGACTTCGGTGCCCCTGGCGATGAGCGCGGCGCGGGCCTCTTCGATGTCGGCGACCACGAGGTGCAGCCCGCGCAGGGTCCCGACCGGCATGTCGAGCGACGCGAGCCCGGTGGTCAGGGTGATCGAACAGGCCGAACCCGGCGGCGTGAGCTGGACGATCCGGACCCCGTCGGCGGGCCGCACGTCGACGTCGAGATGGAAACCGAGCCGGTCGGTGTAGAACTCCTTCGCCCGGTCGATGTCGCTGACCGGTACCGGGACGAGTTCGAGCAGGAACGTCCCCGGCGGGACCGGGGGCGCGGGCGGGGTGTCGGTCACCAACGTTCCTTTCGCCTGAAAGCCTTACCGAAGCAGTGAAGCTACCGCCGCGGCGAACGCTTCCGGAGCCTCCTGAGGAACGTTATGCCCGACCCCCGACAGAACCCGGTGCTCGTACGGGCCGGTGAAGTACTCGCGGTCGCCCTCGGCGCCGGGCCCGCCGATGCCGTCGTCCCCGCTTTCCAGCACGACCGTCGGCACCGTGATGACCGGTTCCTTCGCGATCAGGTCTTCGAGCGCCTGGTACCGCGGATCCCCTTCCGCCAGGCCGAAGCGGTGCCTGTACGAGTGGATGACGACGTCGACGAAGTCCGGGTTGTGGAGGCTGGGCGCGCTGGCGGGGAACGCCGCGTCGGCGCCTGCCCAGGTCGGCGACCAGGTGCGCCACAGCAGGCCGCACAGCTCTTCACGGTTCTCCGTCAGCCCGCGGCGGCCGCGTTCGGAGTGGAAATAGAACTGATACCAGTAGGTCCGTTCCCATTCGGGCGGCGCCGGTTCGCCCGCGTAGGCGAGGTTCTGGACGTTGTAGCCGTCCGCCGAGACCAGCCCGCGCACCCGCTCGGGCCGGAGCGCGGACACGATGCACGCCGCGCGGCCGCCCCAGTCGTATCCGGCGACGACGGCCTTTTCCAGCCCCAGCGCGTCCATGAAGTCGAGCAGATCCTGCGCGAGCGCGGCCTGCTGCCCGGAACGGGGCGTGGCGTCGTCGAGGAACCGCGTCCCGCCGAACCCGCGGAGATACGGGGCGTACACCGAGGCGCCGCCGGCCGCGAGGACCGGGACGACCTCGTCGTAGGCCCGCACGTCGTACGGGAACCCGTGGAGCAGGATCACCGGCGGCGCGTCCGCTTCACCGCTGTGTTCGTACTCGATCTCCAGGACCGGGGTGGTGACGCGCTTCGTGGCCATCACCCGATCCTTTCACGAAGATCAGCCGGACCAGCCGCTCAGCCGAGTCAGAAGCCGTTCCAGGACCTCGGGGTCGGCGCCGACGGGCTCACCGGAGACGGGTTCGTCCACCAGGGTCCGGCGATCGCCCCGCCGGGGCAGCCGGACCTGTCCGGCGGACAGGCCACCAGGCAGCGGCAGCTCGCACCAGAAGGTCACACCGCCGGTCGCGCTCGGCGCCACCCCGGTCCGCTCACCCGGCGCGGGAGTCGGCACGGGGAGGCCGTCCACCTCGTGGTCGACCTCGATGACCAGCACGTCCGACTGCAGGCGCAATCTCAGCGTCAGGAAGGGCGGCTCCTTCGGATCGGCCGCGTCGATCAGCGTGCCCACCAATCTGGCGGCGGCGGTCTTCGCCTGATCGAGCAACGGCCGCAAGGACCAGTCCGACAAGATGAGACGGACGAAGAGCTCGGAGCACAACACCGCGTTCGGTTGTGCCACCAGCCGGAGGTCGTCCACCTGGGAAGTGCGCGCGCTCAAACCAAGGCCTTCCTCGTCGACGTGCGAGCGTGCATCATGCCACTCCATCCGGTGAAGGACTCCGGCCGCCTCACTCAACGGTTTGGTCCACTGGAGTTGGCTGGCTTTGGCTCTGTCCGCGAGGCCAAACGGCGCGCAGAGTGGTCCTCGTGAGCATCGCCTTCCTGATAACCACGCTGATCGTGGTCGCCACGCCCGGCACCGGGGTGGTCTACACCTTGTCCGCCGCCCTGGCCCGCGGCAGGCGTGCGAGCATCGTCGCCGCGACCGCCTGCACCCTCGGGACAGTCCCCCACATGGTGGCCGCGGTGACCGGCCTCGCCGCGCTGCTGCACGCGAGCGCGGTGGCGTTCGAAATCATCAAGTACCTCGGTGTGGCCTACCTGCTCTACATGGCCTGGGCGACGTTGCGGGACCGGGACGCGATCGTCGTCGAGAGCGATCCCGAACCGGCTTCGACGCTGCGGACGATCACCTCCGGCGTGCTGATCAACGTCCTGAACCCGAAGCTGACGCTGTTCTTCTTCGCGTTCCTGCCCCAGTTCGTCCCGGCGGGCGAGCCCGGTTCCGTCCCGCGGATGCTGCTGCTCGGCGGCGTGTTCATGCTGGCGACGTTCGTGGTGTTCAGTGTGTACGGCATTCTCGCCGCCGGTGTGCGCCACCACGTCCTTTCCCGGCCGCGCGTGCTCGCCTGGACCCGGCGCGTCTTCGCCGGTTCGTTCGCCGCGCTCGGCGCCAAACTCGCGTTCACCACCCAGTAGACAGGTCTCCCATGCGACTCCAGCACCATCCCGACGTCCGCGCCGAGCACCCCACCCTCGCCGTCGGCACGTTCGAGGCCACCGGCATCACTCCCGAAATGCCCGTCGACCTCGAAAAGTTCATCGCTCGGGCGACGCGGCGGCTCGAAGACGGCCCGGAATCGGAATTCCCCGAGATCCAGGCCTGGCGGCGGGCGTTCGCCAAGATGGGCCTGAAACCCACGCAGTACCGCTGCGCGTCGGAATCGCTGCTGCGGCGGCTCCGGAAAGAGGGCACGCTCCCCCGGATCCATCCGGTGATCGACCTCTGCAACGCGGTCTCGGTCGCCTACGCCATCCCTGTCGCGGTGCTCGACGTCGCGAAGATCAGCGGCTCGCTGGAGGTCCGTCACGCGCGTGGCGACGAGAAATACGTGACCTTCGGCGGCACGGTCGAGCATCCGAACCCGGGCGAGGTGATCTTCGCCGACGAAGACGGGCAAGCCCACGCGCGCCGGTGGACGAACCGGCAGAGCGGGCATTCCGCGGTCTCCGCCACGACGTCCGACGTGCTGATCGTTTCCGAAGGGCTGCACGCGACGGCGGCCGAGGACGTCCGGCTGCTGATCGAGACCATCGAAGACGAGCTCAGGAGGCCTTGAGCGCCTTCTCCAGCCCGGCGCGCGTCATCTTCGAACGCCCCTTGATGTCCCGCTCCCGCGCGAGTTTCTCCAGATCCGCCTTCGACAGCGAGGACAGGTCCTTTTTGCCAGGCGGCTTCTTCGCCCCGGACTTCTTCTTGGCCTTACCGCTCTCGACGCTCTTCGAAAGCGCCTCGAACAGGTCGACGACCTTCGTCGGCTCACCGACCTCGGTGGCGGGCGTGATGGTCTCGCCCTTCTTCTTGGCCTTGATGAGCTTCCGGACGCGATCGGTGTAGGTGTCGCGGTAGTCCTCGGGCCGCCAGTCGTCGCTCATCGCGTCGATCAGGTCGGCGGCCATGTCGAGTTCCTTGCCGCGCGCCTTGGGTCTGCCCGGCAGATCCGGCAGCTCCGCGGCGGGATCGCGCAGGTCCGCGGCGAAATGCAGGGTGTTGAGCACCATGACGCCGTCCCCGGACCGGACCAGCGACAGGTACTCGCGGCCACGCATGACGAACTTCGCGATCCCGGCCTTGCCGGACGAACGCATCGCTTCGAGCAGCAGCGCGTACGGACGCTCGAACTCGTCTTTCGCGGGCGCGAGCCAATACGTCTTGTCGAAGAACATCGGGTCGACGGCGTCCAGCTCGACGAAGCTCTCGATGTCGAGCGACTTCGACCGGCCGGGGGCGATCTCGTCGAGCTCGCCCGGTTCGACGACCACGTACTCGCCGTTGTCGAGCTCGTAACCCTTGACGATGTCGTCGAAGTCAACTTCCTTGCCCGTGCGCTCGTTCACCCGCCGGTACCGGATGCGGTCTTCGGTACCGCGCTGGAACTGGCGGAAGTGCACGGTGTGGTCCTCGACCGCGCTGTACAGCCGGACCGGCACCGTCACCAGACCGAGCGAAAGCGAACCGCTCCAGACCGGACGCATGGGCAGACTCCTCTCCTCATGCGCCTGATACCCGCGAGAGCGGCGGATCACACCTGGTCAGAGGCTGAACGCGAGAGATTGGAGCAGGACGACACCGAGGAACACGAGGGTGAAGGCGAGATCGAACGCCACCCCGCCGGCTCGCACCGGGCGGACCACGCGGCGGACCGGCGCCAGCACGGGTTCGGTCAACCGGTGGGCGATCCCGCGCGCCCGGAAAACCCAGGAAGGCGGTCTGGTGGCGAGGGTGACGGCCCAGTCCAGCACCATCCGGACGACGAGCACGATCAGGTACAAGGTGAGCAGGAAGCCCAGCAGATCGCCGAGAGTACTCATGACGGCACACTCCTCTTTGGTCCAGTGTGCCGTGCTTTGCTGGGAGAAACCTGTGACCAGGAAAGGGGCTACCAGGGCGGTTGGCCACCCCCAGTACGAAGGCCAACCGCCGCGGAGCCCCCTGCAGACGGTTCGGCGCGCTGCCCCGTCGCGCCGTGCCCGCCGACTGAATGTCTTCAGCTTTCCAAGGGCCTGCATCGGAATTACATCGGCTCGTCACCGCCGGGCATCCGCGCAGTTCAGGGCCGCCAGGCGTAGAATCGGACCGGTCCGAAGGCACGAAAGAGCCCGCCCGTTGGGCCGAATGCCGTAACGGCGTCCCCGCGCCGATCTGGCTGGAGGCCGAGGCGGTGGGCTAGGGTGCCGGTCAGCTGGCGAACGGACTGGAGGTAGTGCGTGAGCACGCTCACGGTCTCGGACGACATAGTCGCATATGACCGCTGAACGTTTACCCGAATCGGCGGAATCGGCTCGAACTTCCGGCGATCCGAACCCCCCTGGCCAGCGATCCCATCTCGGCTTTTCCGTTCTCGGCCCGCTCGAGGCCGAGGTCGACGGCGTGCCCGTCCGGTTGGGCGGACGCCGTGAGCAGCGCCTCCTCGCCGCCCTGCTGATCAACGCGGGCAGGCTGGTCCCGGTGTCGTACCTGATCGGCACGATGTGGCCGGAAAACCCGCCGAAGACCGCGGTCCGCCAGGTCAGCAACGCGATCGCGCGGCTGCGGAACGATCTCGGCGTGGCCCGGTCTGCCGTGGTCACCACCGGCTCGGCCTACCGCGTCGTCACCAGCAGCGCCTCGGTCGACTCGGTCCGGTTCGAAGCGGACTACAACCAGGGCGCCGAGTTCCTGGCGGCCGGACTGCTCTCCCAGGCGGCCGCCAAGCTCGCGGACGCGCTCGCGCTCTGGCGCGGCCCGGCCTTCGACGGTCTCGAAGGCGACGCCATCGAGCAGACGGCGCGAAGGCTCGACGAAGAACGCCTCGCCGCTTCAGAGCTCCTGATCGGCGCGAGGCTCCGGCTCGGCGAGACCGAAGCGGCCGCGCGGGAGGCCTTCGACCTGGCCGCCTGGCATCCCACCCGCGAGACCCTCCAGGTCCTCACGATGCTGGCGCTCTACCGGGCGGGCCGCGGCGCCGACGCGCTCCGGGCGTTCGACCGGACCAGGATCGCGCTCGCCGACGAGCTCGGCGCCGACCCGAGCGCCGAGCTGAGCGCCCTCCACCAGCAGATCCTGCGCACCGACGCCGAATTGCTGCAGGACGCCGCCCTCGCGCGGTACGGCGTCGGCGGGCTCCGGGCCGGGATGGACACCGGCGGACGGCGCGAGGACGCGGACGCGCAGAAGGCCCTCTTCCCTCGTCCGGCGCAGCTTCCCGCGGACCTCCCGGCGTTCGGCGGGCGCACCGAGGAGCTGCGGACCGTCCTCGAAATCGGCCAGGACGACTCCTCGATGGGGCCGAGGCTGATCGCGATCGACGGGATGCCCGGTGTCGGCAAGACCGCGCTGGCCGTCCACGCCGCGCACCGGCTCGCCCCGTTGTTCCCCGACGGGCAGCTCTTCGTGAACCTCGAAGGGTTCTCGCCGGCGGGAGACCCCGTCGACCCGGGGACCGCGCTCGAAGGGCTGCTGCGGTCGTTCGGCATCCAGGGTTCGGACATCCCCGCCGGGACCGACCAGCGCGCGGCGTTGTTCCGCAGCTGCCTCTCCGGCAAACGCGTGCTCGTGGTGCTGGACAACGCCATCGGGGCGAAGCAGGTGAGCCCGCTGCTGCCCGGATCGGCGAGTTGCTGCGTGCTGATCACCAGCCGGACCCGGCTCGTGGACCTCGACGGCGCCGAACTGCTCTCCCTGGAACCGTTCAGCCGGGCGGACGCGGTGGACCTGCTGGGCCGGATCGTCGGGGCCTCCCGGCTGAAGCGGGAATCCCCCGACGCGGCCGACCAGGTCGCGAGCCTGTGCGGCGACCTCCCGCTCGCGCTGGCCGTCACGGCGAGCCGGCTGCGGGCGCGGGCGTCCTGGACGCTCGACTTCGTCGCCCGGCAGCTGCGGGACGAGCGGAACAGGTTCGGCGAGCTCACCGCGGGGGAACGCGACGTCGCGGGCGCCTTCCGACTGTCCTATCTGAACTTGACCGAGACCGAGCGCCGGGTGTTCCGCCGGTTGAGCCACCATCCGGGCGCCGCGTTCGATCTCCACTCGACGGCGGCGCTGGCCGAAGTGGACCTCGGCGAGGCCCGCCGCCTGGCCGACCGCCTCGTCGACGTGAACCTGCTGCGGCAGCCGTCGATGGACCGGTACGAGATGCACGACCTCCTCCGCAGCTACGGTCGCGAACTCCTGCTCGCGGAGGAGCCCGAACACCAGCGTGAAGCGATGATGCGGCGGCTGTTCGACTACTACCGCAGCACCGTCGCGGCCGCGATGGACTTCATCGACCCGGACTCCGAAGAGGAGCCGGGCGGCCTGGAGGCGCCGAAGAGCGAGTTCGGACAGTCCTTCGCCGACTACGACCAGGCCGCGCACTGGATGGACGCCCAGTGGCAGAACGTCCTGCCGGTGGCCGTCGCGATGAACAACCACCAGCGCTACTCGGATCTCGTGCTCTTCTGTTCGGCGGTCTGGCGCTACTTCGACAACCGCGGCTACTACCGGCAGGCCAGGGAGCTCGAAACCCTCGCCCTGTCCGCCGCGCGGGTCACGGGGAACGTGGTCCTCGAGTACCAGGCCCTGCACATGTACGCGCTGACCCTGTGGCGGCTCAACGAGTTCACCGAGGCGAACCGGCTGTTCAACGAGGTGTTCGAGCTGGCCTCGACCACCGGTGATGTCCGGATGCAATGCCGGGCCAGGGGCAATTCGGGGGTCACCCACTGGCTCAAGGGCGAGTCCGACCAGGCGATCGAACACCTCGGGTGGGTCCGCGAGACCGCCCACGCCCACGGCAGCGTCCTCATCGAAGCCCGGGCCAGGCATCGGATCGGGCTGATCCTCACCGAGAACAGGCGCTATGCCGAAGCCGCCGAGGAACTCGACCAAGCACTGAGACTGGCCCACGAGAACGAATCGCCCGATCTCGAGGCGGAATGCCTTCTCGCTCTCGGTATCAATTCGCGTGCACTCGGCGATGGCGCACTCGCGGTCACCCAGTTCAGGACCGCGATGAAAGTGCTCGAATCGACCGGTAATCGCAGCATGCTGCCCATCGCTCACAAGGAGTTGGCGGCCGCTTTCGACATTCTCGGTGAGCAGCTGAATGCGGAACGTCATCGCCGGTTCGCTTTGCGCTTATACACCGATCTCGGCATCTCGGAGTCCCCTGACGTTCGCGAACTCAAACAGCACCTGAACGATTACTCGGCGTAATTCTCCGTTTTGCCCCGGTACTCTGATGGCGTAGGTATATTCGCTTGACCGGAGTAACCGCTCACGGAGAGGATCGGCGACATGCACGACGAGGATGACGACGAGTTCTTGTACGAGCTCGAAGCGGAGTACAAGGCACAGAGCACTTGGGGCGGGTTCGAGCCGCCGCCGAACGGCGGGCCTCCTTTCCGTTCGCGATACTGAATGACCTGAAGTATTCGGAAAGAATTACTGGGGACTGGGGCGCAAGACTTTCGATGCTGGTAAGGGTTTCCTCCTGCGGAACGCTCTATTGGTCCGAGGGTGACCTCGTCTGGGACGATCACCTCGGACATCGCCAGCTCAAACTCGCCGAAGGAACCGAACGCGTCCTGCGATGGTTCGGTTCTTGGCGAGAACCGGAATCGATTCGCGAAGCGGACGAGAATCCCGAGACAGGGGAAAGACTCGTCCGTATCGCGCGAGCGATGATCCGGTACGACGTGCTGGTGGTCAAAGGTTCTTCCCGGCAACAACGGGAAGAAGAGATCCTTCGGGATTGGGGTCCTTGGGGAACGTCCGCGCGGGCGTTCCATTTCGGCACCCGCTCCTTGCGTGAGACCGAGTTCACGACCAGCGACATGACCGCGAAAACCTTGCTGGAGAAGGCGAAGGCCAGCCCTCCGCCTTCCCCGGTGAGGCCTACGGGCGAGTTCGACTCGATAGCACTGCCCGAACCGTCACCGGAGCCGCTGAACGCGATCGGGCTCGGCGACGCGTTGAACAAGCGCAGGAGCGTCCGTGAGTTCGGTGACGAACCCTTGCGGCTGCTCGATCTGAGCACGCTTCTCACCGCCGCCCGGCCGACGAGGCCGGAAACGCATCCCGACATCCCCGCCACCGGGAACGTCTTCAAGACGAGCCCGTCGGGTGGGGCGAGGCATCCGACCGAGGCGTACGTCTACGCGAGGAACGTCGAGGGCCTGGATCGGGGGATCTACCGCTACGACGGCTTCCGGCACGGGCTCACGCCCTTGGACGGCAAGATCGACGACGACGAACTGGTCGCGCTCGCCGGCGATCAGGACTGGACCAGGAACGCCGGCGCGCTGCTGATCTACACCAGCGTCATCGAGCGGAACCAGTGGAAGTACCCGGTGAGCCGGACCTATCGGGTGCTGCTGATGGACGTCGGGCACCTCAGCCAGACCGTCTACCTGCTGGCGACGGCCCTCGGGCTGAACGTCACGTTCACCGCGGCGCTTCGGGACGAACTGGTCGAGGACCTTCTCGGATGCGATCCGGCGAACGAACTGGTGCTCGGGATGTCGGTGCTCGGCACTCACTTGTGACGGCACGAGTCTCCGGATCGGGGTTCAAACAACCCCGGACGCCAAGAACTGCGGTACAGCAACGAAACCGTCACACCCAAGCTGCCCGGCGAGCCAGACTTCCCCTCTTCAGCGGAAACCG
The DNA here is from genome assembly GCF_040684635.1 of Amycolatopsis sp. NPDC089917. Classification (NCBI taxonomy): domain Bacteria; kingdom Bacillati; phylum Actinomycetota; class Actinomycetes; order Pseudonocardiales; family Pseudonocardiaceae; genus Amycolatopsis; species Amycolatopsis sp. NPDC089917. The sequence continues at coordinate 142,533 of NZ_JBFBGL010000003.1, forward strand.
CCCCCACCCGCACGGCCGCCTCCGCCAACCCGCGGACGAGCCGATCCCCGCCGAAGAACCCGACGACTCCCTCCATCGAAACCTCGCGAAACCCGTTTTCCTCAAGCAGCCGCCGAAATCCTCGCGCGATCCGGGGCGCGGTGACCTCCGACGCGCGGGCCCGCACGATCTCCCGTGTCAGCGCCGGATGAGAGGAGTCGATGATCAGCGCCTCCCAGTCATGCCCGGACAGCACGATCCGCCCGCCCGGAGCCAGAATCCGGCGTGCTTCCGCGAGTGCGCGCTCCGGTCCCGCCAGTTCATGGAACACCTTGTCCGCTCGATATCCCGCGAACCCGCCGTCCACCGGGAGCGCGCAGGCGTCCCCGACCCGGAATTCCGCTTCGGGCGAACGCCGTCGCGCCTCCTCGACCATCTCGGCCGAGAGATCGACACCGACCGCGCGGAATCCGCGCGACGACAGCTCGGCCACGGCCAGCCCGGCTCCACAGCCGACGTCGAGCACGGCGGAACCCGGTTCGAGCCGCAGTAGTTCGTAGGTCCGGGCCCGCAGTTCGGCGGCTCCCGGCAGGACATCGGCGGCGTCGAGCCGCTGCACCATGGACATACCGGGGATCGTCCGACTTAATGACGACATGAAGTCAAGCACCTTGAGCGTCGGCGAGGTCGCGGAGCGCTTCGGCCTGGCGACGCACGTCCTGCGCCACTGGGAATCCGTCGGCCTTCTCAAGCCCGCGCGGTCCGGTGACCGGCGACGGTACGACGACGGCGACCTGTACCGCGTCTCGGTCATCCTGCGCGCGAAGGAAGCGGGTCTCAGCCTCGACGGCATCCGCGAGATGTTCCAGAAGCCCGCGGCGCGGGACGCGATTCTCAGGCGCCACAAGGAAGAACTCACCCGGCGCATCGCGGCCGCGCAGGCCTCGCTCACGATCATCGACTGCGCGCTCGGATGCGAACACGACGACTTCACCCAGTGCGCGCATTTCCGCGCGGCGGTGGCGCGGACCGGATGATCCGGACCCGCGCCACCGTCCTGCTCAGCCCAGCAAGGCGCGCATCTCGGTGATCTCGGCCTGCTGACCGTCGATCACCTTCTGCGCCAAGGCTTTCACCTCGGCGTCGCTACCCTGCCGCAACGCGGTCCTCGCCATCGCGAGCGCACCCTCGTGATGTTCGACCATCATTTCGAGCCACTGCTTGTCGAACGCGGCGTCCTTGGCCTTGCCGAGTTTCGCGAGGTCGTCCTCGGTCATCATGCCGGACATCGCGCCGTGCTCGGAGTGGCCGGCCGACGGCGCCACTCCCCAGCTCTTCAGCAGACCGTTCAGCTGCTGGATCTCCGGGTCCTGCGCCCGCTGGATCCGCGCGGCGAGGTCGACGACCTTCGCGTCGCGGGTGCGTCCCTCGACGAGTTTCGCCATCGTGAGCGCCTGCTCGTGGTGCGGGATCATCCCCTGGGCGAAGGCGACGTCGGCCTGGTTGTGCCCGGCCTGCTGGGGGTCCGGCGCCTTCATCGTGGACATGTCGTGCCCGCTGGACGCGGTGTCGGAGCTCGCGCAGCCGGTGAGCACGGCGAAGGAGGCCAGGGCGGCAAGGGCCGCCCCGACCAGTTTCCTGCTGGTCATGGTTCTTTCCTCAAGTCGGTTTTCGGGTAGGGCCAGGCGAACTCGCCTGTCACACCCGCAACACGCAGAGGAACGACAATCTCTCCGGAACCGGTCTCCACCGCGGCGGATCACGGCCCGACGACGAACCGCCGCCCTGCCACGACTTCCACGGCGCCGCGATCCGTCCTTTGCGGACGAGCAGCCAGGTGACGATCAGCAGCACGGCCGCGGCCAGCACCGCGAGACACAGGTGCAGTCCACTGTGTCCGCCGTCGTCGTGCGAAGGCGTGTCCGCGCAACAGGGATCGGCCATCGCGACCGCGGCGGTCCCGTGTCCCGCGCCGTGACCGGTTTCGGCGATGACGTGATGCATGCCGACCAGTCCCAGCGCCACCACGCACAACAACAGCCACCGCAGGGCGGCCGGGTACGAGGACTGGGTCACCGCTCCACCGTAGCGGGATTCAGCGCGCCGCCGGCCGGTGGGGTTTCCCCGCCGAATGCAGGGCGGGGATGTCGCGATCGATGTGGTCGGCGTGGAACAACGCCTGGGCGAGCAGGCCGCGGACATGGTCGTTGGCCGCCGAGTAGTAGACGAACGTCCCTTCGCGACGCCCCTTGACCAAGCCCGCGAGCCGCAGTTTCGCGAGATGCTGGCTGACCGCCGTCGGTGCCGCGCCCGCCAGGTCCGCGAGACAGGCGACGGAGGACTCACCCTGCAGAAGCGCCCAGAGGACCTTGACCCGCGTCGGATCCGCGAGCAGCCGGAACGTCTCCGCGGCCAAGTGGACCTGCTCCTCGGTGGGCATCTCGAAATCCGGGACCGACTCGTGCATGCCGGGAGGATACCCGCTACCCTTCTGCCTGCGTATCTGCATGACTGCGCAGATAGCATGACAGTGAGGTGAGGAATGACCGGGCACGGACACGGCCATGGGCACAGTCACGGTCACCAGCCGCGGAAGAGCCGTCTCCGCCATCTGCTGACCCCGCACAGCCACGACAGCGCCGACCGCGTCGACACCGCGCTGGAGACCAGCAAACGCGGGGTCCGGACGCTGATCTGGTCGTTCGCCGCCCTGTCCGTCACCGCCTTCGCCCAGCTCGCGCTCGTGCTGGTGACCGGCTCGGTGGCGCTGCTCGGCGACACGATCCACAACTTCGCCGACGCGCTGACCGCGGTCCCGCTCGGCATCGCCTTCCTGCTCGGCCGCCGCGCCGCGACCCGCCGCTACACCTACGGGCTCGGACGCGCCGAAGACCTCGCCGGCGTGCTCGTCGTGGTGCTCATCGCCGCGTCGGCCTTCCTCGCCGGGTACGAATCGGTCGAGCGGCTGCTCGATCCGCGTCCGGTCCGGCATCTGTGGGTGGTCGCGGCGGCGGGTGTGATCGGCTTCGCGGGCAACGAACTCGTGGCCCGCTACCGGATCACCGTCGGCCGCGAGATCGGGTCCGCCGCGCTGGTGGCCGACGGGCTGCACGCGCGCACGGACGGCTTCACGTCGCTCGCGGTCGTGCTCGGCGCCGTCGGGGTCGCGCTCGGCTTCCCGCTGGCCGACCCGATCATCGGCCTCGCCATCACGGTCGCGATCCTGTTCGTCCTGCGGGACGCCGCCAAGGAGGTCTTCCGCCGTCTGATGGACGCCGTCGACCCCGCCGACGTCGATCGCGCCGAACGCGCGGCCGCCGAGGTCCCCGGCGTACTCGGCACACGCGACCTGCGGATGCGGTGGATCGGCCACAGCCTGCGCGCGGAACTGGCGGTGTCGGTCGAGTCCGGGCTGACCGTCACCGAGGCGCATCACCTGGCCCATCGGGTCGAGGGGAGGCTGCGAGAGGTCCTGCCACGGCTCACGGAAGCCGTCGTGCACACCGAACCGGCGCACGCTCATGAGATCGTCAGCGGGTGACGCTGTCCGACAACGACATCCGCGCCGTACGCGCCCGCGCTCAGCTGCTCGGCGCCCCGGCCACCGACGTGGTCACGGTGGCGCGGTCCGCCGCCGCGATCCAGGCGCAGTCGAGTCCCGCCGCCAGGCTCGCGATCCGGGCTCGAAGCCGGGGTCTGACCGCGCGGGACGTCGACGCGTCCCGAGCGGTGGCGCGCACCTGGCTGATGCGCAAGACGCTCCACCTGGTGCCGACGGCGGATCTCCGCTGGCTGAACCGGCTGTTCGGCCCGCGCAACGCCCAGGCGGGGCAAGGACGCCGCCGTCAGCTGGACCTCACCGACGACCTCTGCGAACGCGCGCTGGGGAGCCTCCAGGATCTCTTTCCGGGCAAGGCACTCACCCGCCGGGAGATCCTCGACGGCTTGGCGGCCGGCGGCGTCGTGCTCGACGCGAAGTCCCAAGCACCCGCGCATCTTCTGGCGTACGCGGCCAACCGCGGCCTGCTCTGCCGAGGTCAGGACGACGGCGCCGAACCGACGTATGTCCTCCTCGACGAGTGGGCCACCGAGGACCACAGCCCGGACGAGCCGCACGCGGAACTCGCCCACCGCTACCTGACCGCGTACGGCATCGCGACGGCCGAGGACTTCAGCGTCTGGTCCGGGCTCCCGCTCGGCCCGTGCCGCAAGGCCTTCGACGCGCTGGATCTCGTGTCCGTCGGCAACGCCTTCGCCCTCGCGGAAACCGAACTGTCCGCTCCCCCAGGTCCCCCACGCCTGCTCGGCGCCTTCGACACCTTCCTGCTGGGCTATCGCGACCGCGATCTGCTCCTCGACCCGGCCGAGGCGAAACGCGTCAACGCCGGCGGCGGGATGATCGCGCCCACCGTACTGGTCGACGGCAGGATCGCCGGAACCTGGCACACCAAGCGCACCGCGAAGCAGACGAAGGTCTTCGTAGAACCCTTCGCCACGCTTTCGCGGACCGCCATCGCCGGACTTGAGTCCGAAGTGGACGATTACGGCCGCTTCCTCGGGGAGACGGCCGTCCTCGTCAGGTGAGGGACCGGAAGAACTCCCGCACGTCCGCGACCAGGATCTCGGGCTCCTCCATCGCCGCGAAGTGGCCACCACGATCGACGTCGGTCCACCGCACGATCGTATGCGCGTCCTCCGAGTACCGCCGGATCCCGACGTCGTGCGCGAAGATCAGCGCCGCCGTCGGCACGCCGGAGTTCTTCTCCACCGCTCCCCACGTCTCCGCCTGCGCGTAACCGACGTACGCGGACGAAGCCGCCGTGCCGGTGAGCCAGGTGAACATGACGTTGGTCAGCAACCGGTCCCGGCCGATGATCTCCTCGGGCGGCGTCGGGCGCGGATGCGTCCACTCACGGAACTTGTCCATGATCCAGGCCAGCTGCGCGACCGGGGAGTCCACGAGCCCGTAGCCCAGCGTCTGCGGTCGCGTCGACTGGATCGCGATGTATCCGAACTCCTCCCGCATGAAGGCCTTGATCCGCTTGATCCGATCGCGTTCGAGGTCGGTCAGCGAGGCGAGTTCCTCGTCCGAGAGCGACATCGGGGGCATCGGCGTCAGACCACCGTTGACGTGCACGCCGATCACCTTGTCCGGCGCGGACCGGGCCACCTCCGGCGACACGGAAGCGCCCAGGTCGCCGCCCTGGACGCCGTAGCGTTCGTAGCCGAGCCGTCGCATCAGCTCCGCCCAGGCACGGCCGATCCTCGGCATGGTCCAGCCGGAATCCGAGACAGGGCCCGAGAAACCGAAGCCGGGCAGCGACGGGATCACGAGGTGGAACGCCTCCGCCTCGTCGTCCCCGTGCGCTTTCGGGTCGGTGAGCGGACCGATGACGTCCAGGAACTCCACGATCGAACCCGGCCAGCCGTGCGTCAGGATCAGCGGTGTCGCGCCGGCTTCGGGCGAGCGGACGTGCAGGAAGTGGATGTTCTGCCCGTCGATCTCGGTGGTGAACTGCGGGAAGCGGTTGATCTCGCGTTCGGCAGCGCGCCAGTCGTAGCCGTCGCGCCAGTACTCGGCGAGTCCGCGCAGCCACGCCACCGGCACTCCCGTGTCCCAGCCGTCGCCGGGGAGCGGCGACGGCCAGCGCGCGCTGTCGAGCTTCGCGTGCAGGTCGTCCAGCTGATCCTGGGGGACGTCGAGGTGGAAGGGGCGGATCTCGGTGTTTTCCATGACGTCCACGCTACGAGGCATTGCGGACAGGTTCGGTCCTCGATGGAAAGGGCTTCCCGGATACGGGAGGATGCGTGGGTGACGGACAAGTACCTGGCCTACGGCACGCTCATCCGCGACGGGAAGTTCCTCTTCATCCGGCGTCGGCCGGGCTCTTTCCTCGGTGGCCGGTGGGAACTGCCGGGCGGGACCGTCGAGCCGGGTGAACCGCCCGCCGAGACCGTGGTCCGCGAGTTCGCCGAGGAGACCGGGCTGACCGTGCACGTCACCGGCGAACTCGGCACCCACAGCTGGGACGACGTCGCGGGCAGGCCGATGCGGATCCATGCCACGGTTTACGCACTCGCCGAGGAAAGCGCCGCCGACGTCGTGCTCGACCCCGAGGAACACGACGCTTTCGCCTGGCACACCCGGGAAGAAGCCGCGAAACTCGACCTCGCCGCTCACTTCCGCGAAGCGCTCGAAGGCTGATTCCGGGACCCGTCCCGAGTGGACCTCCCTACGCTCCCGGGATGCACCGACGCGTTTGGGTCCCCCTCGTCGCCCTCCTTCTCGTGGCGGGCTGCGGTCCGGACGCGCCCGAGCCCCCGAAACCCGCGGACGGCACGGATCTGGCGGCCTGCGCCGACGGTCTCTGCGAAGTGAGCGCACCGGTGGGCGCGAAAATGGCGCTCCCCGAACGGACCAACGTCGAATCCGTGCACGTGCAGTCCGTGGACGCCGAAAGTGTCGTGCTGATCGCCAGGGGCATCGGGAAGAGACAGGGCGGATCCTGCTCCGGCAGATGCGAGGCCTCGGGGGCGGGCAAGGATTTCAAAGCCAGGCTATGGGCGGGCGGCGAGCTGACCTACAACGACCTGTCGATCAAGCTTCTCGGCGTGGGCGACCGTGCCGCCGTCCTCAAGTTCACGCCGCAGTGACCGCTCCGCCCAGCGAACGGCGGGCGTGGTGAGCGTGCCCGCGAGCAGGAACAGCCCGCCCAGCACCACCCAGCCGAGCGCGCCGCCCACCAGGATCAACCCGGTCAGCAGGACCGGGCCGAGCATACGGGCGACGGCCGTCCCGGCGCCGAAAAGTCCTTGGTACTGACCCTGTTTGCCGTCGGGAGCGAGCCCGAAGCCGATCTCCCACGAGCCCGCCGCCTGCGCCATCTCCCCCACCACCTGCAGCGCCGCCCCCGCGAGCAGGACCAGCGCGGCCGCCCACGCGGAACTGCTCACTGCGGAGAACGAGAAGATCAAGCAGGAGAGGAAAAGCAGGAAGCCCGCGTACCGGGCATGGCGCGAGGCGCTGCGCAGACCGGTCACGCCGCGCGCCACCCGCACCTGGAAGACCACCACGCTCGCCGTGTTGAGCACGAGCATCGCCGAAACCAGCCAGCCCGGGGCGGCGGTCCTGGTCGAGATCCACAGCGGCAGGACCAGGCTGAACAGCGGCATGTACAGCAACATGACCATGTTGAGCAGCGCCAGCAGCGCGTACGGGCGGTCGCGGAGGACGGCCACGGACGGCTCGCCGGTCTTCGACGGCACCGGCGCGACCGTGGGCACCTCGCGGAGGACGAGAGCCGCGGCGACGAACGCCAGCGCGTCGAGGACGAAGACGGTCAGGAACGCCTCGCGCGTCCCGAGCGCCAGCGCGATCCCGCCGAGTGCCGCGCCGATCGCGATCCCCGCGTTGGACATCGCCTGCAAGCGAGCCCGGAACGTCGTGCGCTCGGCCGGGTCGATCAGTCCGGCGAGCAACGCCTGCCTCGCCGCGCCGAGACCGCATTGGAAGCAGGCGTAGACGCAGGCCGCGATCACGAACGCGACGACCGAGTCGACGAAGAGGAAAGCCGTGACCGACGCGGCGGTGCCGAGTCCCAGGAAGACGGCCGTGCCCTTCGGCCCGCGACGGTCCGCCACGTGCCCCAGCGCGACGCCCGCCACCGAGCCGATCGCCCAGCCCACGGTGAGGCCGAGGCCCACTTGCGCGGGCGAAAGCCCGACGATCACCGTGAAGTACAAGGCCGAGCTGACGTAGTAGGCGCCGTCGCCGACGGAGCTGATCAGCTGGGCCAAGGCCAGTCTCTTCGTGGACTCCATGGACTCAAGTTAGGCTCCGGATTGGCCACATCCCAGTTCCAATATCGAGCATTCCGATTGGGCCAATATAGGCTCGGGGCGTGCCGTTCCACATCAGCCTCGACGGTCAGACCGATCTGGCCGCCCGGATCTACCGCCAGCTCCGCGAAGGCATCCTCGACGGGCGCCTGCGCACCGGCGAACGCCTGCCGCCGACCAGGGAACTGGCCCGCGAGCTCGACGTCTCGCGCAACACGGTCGCGGTCGCCTACGAACGGCTGACCGCGGAGGGCTTCCTCGAAAGCCACGTCGGACGCGGGACGTTCGTCAGCGCCGATCCCGTGGCACGGGCGGGACGCGCCGCGCCGTCCGGCGCCGGGGTACGGCCGATCGCCCGCTGGCGGTCGCTCCCGGCCCCGCTCGGCGAAGACCGGCCTGCCCCCGAGTTCGACTTCCGCGTCGGCGTCCCGGATCCGGCCCTCTTCCCGCTGCGGACCTGGCGGCGGCTGGTCAGCCAGGCGCTGCGGCCTTCGTTGCTGCCGCCTTCGGGGTACGCCGATCCCGCCGGGCTCGAAGCGCTGCGGGTCGCGATCGCCCGGCACATCGGCGTTTCCCGGTCGGTGCGGGCCGCCGGCGAGGACGTCCTGGTCACCCAAGGGGCGCAGCAGGCCCTCGACCTGATCGGCCGGGTGCTGATCGAACCCGGGACGCGGGTCGCCGTCGAGGATCCCGGCTATCCCCCGGCCGAGCGGCTCTTCACCGTTCTCGGCGCCCAGGTCGTGAAGGTGCCTGTGGACGCCGAAGGGCTCGACGTCACCGCGCTCGTCCAGGGAACGCGCTTGATCTACACGACACCGTCGCACCAATTCCCGCTCGGCACGCCGATGTCACTCGCCAGGAGGACGGCGTTGCTGGCATGGGCGGAGCGGAACGGCGCCGTGATCGTCGAGGACGACTACGACAGCGAGTTCCGGTTCTCGGACCGGCCGCTCGAACCGCTCCAAAGCCTGGACCGCGACGGCAGGGTGATCTACGTCGGATCGTTTTCGAAAACCCTGCTTCCCTTGTTGCGGCTGGGTTTCCTCGTCGCGCCCGCGTCGCTTCGACCGGCCTTGCGGCAGGCGAAGCAACTGACGGACTGGCATGGCGACCTCGTCACGCAAACCGCGTTGGCGAGCTTCGTCGACGAGGGTTTGCTCGCCCGCCACGTACGCAAGGCGACCCGGGAGTACGCGGTGCGGCGGGACCGGATCCTGACCTTCCTGCGGGACGTCTTGGAGGTGGTCCCTTCCAGCGCCGGACTCCATTTGTGCGCTTTGGCCGATCCACATGCGACGGTCACTGTGGACAGTGTCGTCGCGGAAGCGGCGCGGGCCGGGGTGGCGGTCGAGAGCCTCTCCGCGTACGGAGGCACGCGCGAGGGGCTGGTGATCGGGTACGGGCTGGTCGGTTCCGATCGGATCGAGGAGGGGCTCGCTCGGCTCGGGGACTGCTTTTCGGCGGCCGGGATGTCAGGAAAGGGTCGTTCAGGACACTTTTCGTCTTGAACGACCCTTTCCTGACACCCGGCCGCCGCGGGACGCCGGAAACTGTCGTACCCCGGTGGTCTCCTCTTCCCAGGCGACAACGGGCCCGGCCGGGTCCGTGCGCGGAAGCGAGGAGGAAGTCCCATGGCAGGCGAAACGGTGCTCACGGTGATCGGCAACCTGACGACCGATCCGGAGCTGAGGTTCACCCCGTCGGGAGCGGCGGTCGCGAACTTCACGGTCGCGTCGACACCGCGCGTGCTGGACCGCGCGAGCGGGGAATGGCGCGACGGCGACCCGATGTTCCTGCGCTGCTCACTGTGGAAACAGGCCGCGGAGAACCTGGCCGAGTCACTCACCCGGGGCACCAGGGTGATCGTGCAGGGCAGGCTGAAACAGCGATCGTTCGAGACCAAGGAAGGCGAGAAACGGACGGTGATCGAACTCGACGTCGACGAGATCGGCCCGTCGCTGCGCTACGCCACGGCGAAGGTGAACAAGGCGGGCCGGAGTTCGGGTGGCGCCCCGTCCGACGGAGCGTGGGAGCGAACGCCAGTGACCGCGGGAAGCCCAGAGCCGCCCTTCTGACCCGGCCGCCGAACGACCCCACGGCGCGCGCGGCCGGGGTTAGGGTGGCGTGATGGCCACTGAAACCCTGGAAAACGTCGAAGGCCGCGACATCGGTTCCGGAGTCTCGATCATCCGCGAACGCACCGATGTCGACGGTTCCGGACCGAGGCTGCACCGGCACCCGTACCGCGAAACGTTCGTCATCATCCGCGGCCGGGCCAGGTTCACCGTCGGGGACACCGAACGCGATGGAGGGGCGGGCGAGGTCCTGGTCATCCCCGCGGACACCCCGCACAAGTTCGCCGTGATCGGTCCCGAAATCTACGAGGCCGTCCACATCCACGAAAGCGACCGGTTCGTCACCGAGTGGCTCGAATAAATTCTGTCGGCCGCAAGAAAAGCCTTCCCCGGGCTAGAATCCGACGACGTGCTCGTGGTCGGCGGGCACCCGAGGCGACGGGAACCGGGAACTGTGACCGACGTTGCGGACCGCAGCGGTGACGAAACCCGCCGGGTGGACAGATTCGATCAGCGACGCGCGCAGCTGGCGATGTCGGCACTGGTCACGTTGTCCGAATTGGGCTACGCCCGCACGAGCCTGCGGGAGATCGCCCAGAACTCCGAGTTCTCCCATGGAGTACTGCACTACTACTTCCGGAACAAGGCCGAGCTGATCACCTACTGCGTCAAGCAGTACAAGGCCGAATGCGTCACCCGGTACGACCGGATAGTCGAGACCGCGGAGACCGCCGAAGAACTGAAGCTGGCCTTCGGCGCCGCGACGGCGGGCACGTTGCGCGAGAACGCCCCGCTGCATCGGCTCTGGTACGACCTGCGCAACCAGAGCCTGTTCGAGAAGGTGTTCCAGGCCGACGTGCTCGCCATCGACGAGACACTCGAACTGATGATCTGGCGGGTCGTGTCCCGGTACGCGGAACTGCTGGGCAAGCCGCTGGATCTCGCGCCGTCGACGACGTACGCGCTCTTCGACGGGCTGTTCCAGCAGGGTCTGCTGAAACACCTCGCCGGCCGGGAGGACGCGGCGAGGTGCCTTCAGGATTCGGTCGGGCAGGTACTGGCGAGGCTTTTCACCATTTGACGGTCGGATACCAGATGACACCGGTCCGGCCGAGCACGCGCAGATCCCAGTACAGCAGCGTGAACGTGCCGGCGACCAGCAGCGCGGCGCCGGTCACGACGGCGATCCTGGTGGGTTTGGCGAGCATCCAGCGCTGCAGCCGTCCGCCGGTGCCGTTCGTGAGCAACAGGAACAACAACGCCATGACCACGATGTTGCCGACCGATTGGAGGGCGAACGCGGCCGCGCCGTAGAAGACGTTGTGGCTTTCGGCCGCGCTGCGGAACATCATCCGGAACAGCGGGAACGGCCTGCCGATCAGGAACCCGCCGATGAGCGCGCCCATCAGGACGAGCGGCGCGGGCGGGAACCGGCGGGTGAGCCCGGCGATCGGGTTGCGGACGATGCCGACGGAAGCCAGCCCCAGCACGATGAACACGATCCCGATCACGCCGTAGACGATCATCGACTGGATGTTCCGCGGCGTGAGCCCGCTCGGCGGCGAAGCGGTCGAGAACTGCGGCATCCGGGTACCGACGAGCGCGACGATCACGCCGTACACCACCGAAACCGTCAACATCCCCGCCGCGATCCAGCCCAGCGGTTTCACCGTGTCGACGAACTTCGGCCGCCCGGCGGTCTCGCCGCCGACGAGCGGGGCGACGGCGCCGAAAGCCGCGATGTTGCACGCGGTGAACGTGCCGGCGAGTCCGGAGACGAACGCGAAGAGCGTCCCGGCGAGGACACCGCCGATCGGGGTCTCCTTGGCGTTGTGCCCCAGGAGGGTGTTGGCCACACTGTCACCGATCACACTGTCCACAAAGGGCGCGGACCAGATCACCGTCAGCGCGAAACCGGCGAGGACGGACCAGGCCACCACGCGCCACCGATGCTCCGGGTACGGTCCTGAACCGAGGAAATTCGCTTGTGGCGTAACGGGAACGCTTTCGGTCACGGACATTCGTTCCTCCAGCGGCAGATGGCTTCCCCCTGACGCACATCGTCGTTCCGCCGAGGGGAGCCCGCCACCTCCAAAATGCCGATCTCCCCTTGGTCCGACCGGCTCCGGGCAATCCGGATTCACCGGTCCGGCGGGTGGCTCGGCGAAAGCCGATACGCTAGGCGCACACGGTGGCCCGGAACGGATCTTCGCCTCTCGGCATTCGCCGCCGAACTCCGCCACTTGCAGCACCGGCGTCGGCCATGACTCCCGAGAACCGCCGGCTGCCTTGATCCGAACGGAGCCGTGAACCCCCATGAGTGGTCCGATCCCCAACGCCGACGCAGTCCGGACCGCGCTGACCCGCCTCCGGACGCGAACCGGGCTGAACGCGGCCCGGCTGCGTTCGACCGAGGTCAGGGTACGCGCCCTCTTCGACCTGCCCATCGTCAAACGGGCCACGTCCGCCGACGGGCTGGCGCCGGAGGCGGCGGACACGGTCATCCGGCGGGTCGCCGGCCAGCTGCCCCTGACCGAGCTCGCGATCGTCGACGCCGCGCTGTCGCTCGGCCTGCTCGCGGAACGGCTGCCCGACCACCGGGAGATCGCCTCGCTCTACGCCGCCGACGTCGGCGAACGCCGTGAGCGCCTGGTGGAACTGTGGGGCCGGATCCACGAATGGCTCGGAGTGCCTGCCCCGGCCACCTCGATGACGGTCCGCGGCCTGCGCACGACGCAGGAGGCCGACGCCATCGAGAAGCTCGCCGAACTGTGTGTCCGCGAATCGTGGCCGGATCCGGTCCCCGCCGAAGCGAGCAGGTCCCGTGACGGCGAAGCCGGGGCGACGCTCACGGTGATCGGTTCCGCGGTGATGGACCAGGTCTACGTCACCGACCACCTCCCCGAGTCCGGGGCGTCGGCGGAACTGGAGACGTACGAGACGCATCCGGGCGGGAAGGGTCTCGTCCACGCCGTGGCGAGCGCTCGGATGGGGATGAACGTGCACCTCATGACCGCGATCGGTGACGACGCGCCGGGCCGGGAGCTGACCGGGTACATGGATCGCGAAGGGCTGAGCACGGATCTGGTCAAGATCACGCCGAACGCGATGTCGCCCGTCGTCGCGGTGCTCAAGACCCCGTCCGGCCGGGGAAGGTACCTCTCGTGGCCGAACCAGGAGCTGGTCCGCCTGGTCCCCACCGATTTCCACACCACGCGACTGCGGAGCGCGCTCGAAGCGTCCGACGCGGTCGTGCTCACCTTCGAACAACCGCTCGACACGGCCCGCGCCGCACTGCGCGCGGTACGAGAATCGGAGAACGATCCTCTCGTCGTGGTCAGGCCGTCACCTCCGGTGAAGGATCCCCAAGCGCTTTACGACCATTTCCGGGACATCGACTTCTTGATCGGCGATCGCTGGAACTGCGGAAGCTCATGCCGGGCTGTCAGGGCGAGCTGAGCATCGAAGAGCTGACGGAAGGCTTGCGGGCGCTGGGCGTCCGCGGGGTCTGCGTCACGGAGGAATTCGGCTGCGTCGTCCGTTCGGAAAGCACTGATCTGGACATCGCGCGGTTCCCGGCCCGGCTCCGGGACACCCCCGGAGCTCGCGAAGCGTTCAGCGCGGCCTTGATTCACCGGGTCCTGGCGAAGAAGCGGAATTTCGACCACGCCGATCTCGAATGGGCCACCGCCGCCATGAGCGCGTCGCAGTCCTCCGGCGGCGTCGCCGATTCGATGCCCGATGTCCACAAAGTCGAGCGGGTCGTCGAGGCGAGGGTGGAACGTGACCGGATATCCCCGAAAAGCTGAAAGCTCCGGAGTCTCATGGGATCATCGTCAGACGTGACAGCCACCTGATCTGCCCCTGCGGAGGACGATGGACTTCGACGAGGTCGCGGACGAGCTCTACGCCGGCGATCCGGCCGAGTTCGTCTCGGTGCGCAACCAGCGGGCGAAGGAAGCCAAGGCGGCCGGTGAAGCCGCCTTGGCCGAACGGATTCGCGCGCTCCGGAAACCCACGCTCGCCGCGACGATCCTCAATCGCCGCGCGGGCTCTCCGGAGCTGGCGGAACTGGCCCGGCTGGGTGACGATCTGCGCAAGGCGCATTCGGCGCTGGCGGGCGCGGAGCTGCGCAAACTCACCCGCCGGCGGCAGGAACTGGTGAACCGGATCCTCCAGGACGAGCGTTCGATGAGCGAGCCCGTCACCCGTGAGGTCGAAGCGACCCTCGAAGCCGTCGTGGCCGATCCCGAGGTGGCGGCGCTGGCGCTGGCCGGTCGGCTGAGCAGCGGCGCGGACAGCGCGGGCGACCAATGGCTGACCAGTGGGTTCATTCCGAGACCGAAGCAGGAGAAACCCGCTCCGGAGCGGGAAAAGCCCGCCACCGTGTCGCATTTGGACGATCGGCGCAAAGCGAAACGGGAGGCCGCCGAGAAGGCCGAGCAGGAGCGGATCGAGAAGGCCCGGGAAGAGGCCGAACGCGAACAGAAACGGCTGGCGGAGTTCAACCGGCTCCGGCGCGAAGCGGCCGATCTCGCGAAAGCCTGCAAACAAGCCGAAATCGACCTCTCCCGCGCGGAACGCCGGACCGAAAAGGCCACGGAGAAGGCGAACGAACTCCGGCGGCGGCTCGCCGACGCCGAACTCGAAGAAGAGACGGCGAACGACGAGACCGCCTCCGCGCAAACCGTCTTGGACGATTTGCGCGCCGAAGCGGACCGGATCGAGCAGGCTCTCGAACAGTTCTAGGCTCTAGGCGAGCCGGCTTTCGCGGGTCCGCGTCGCGGTCACACGGCGTCCGTAAGCCGTCTTGCCACCCGGCTTGTACACCGACAGCACGGTCATGGTCAGGTACATCGTCGAGGACACGATGATCGGGTAGAACCCGTCGACCCGGCGGCCCATCGGCACCAGTTCGCCGTCCATAGTGGACTCGGCGGCCGCGGCCAGTTCACGGAGCCCTGGCAGCAGGGAGAACAGCGTCAGCCCGAGGGCGATCAGAGTCAGCACCAGTTTGATCGCGACCCATTTGTACCGGATCAGCCCCCATTTCGTGCCGACGCTGAGCACGATCCCGCTGATCAGCGCGGTCAGGCTCACCGGCACCAGCAGGTAGCCGCCGACCTGGTCCATCATCAGGATGGCCGCGTGCTGGCGCCGGGCGTCGTCGGTGAACACGGAGGTGAAGGTCAGGACCGCGTTCACCATGGTGATCCCGAGCCAGCCGAGCGACGACACGATATGGACGACGAGGACGAACTTCCGCCACCGCGGGGTGAGCGTCCTCGGCGGTCTCCGCATTGTGGAAGTACTCATGCGCCCAGTGTTTCGGCGGGCGGGGCTCCCGTCGTCCGTCGAGGAGCGGCACCTCGGCTACGTATCGCGGAGTACGAGCCCCCGGAGGTACGCGGCCTGCCCGGCGTGCTGGAGGTCGTCGGAAAGCACGCTGACCAGGCGAACCCCGAGGGTGACGGGCGGATCCCAGGCGTCGTCGACGACCCGGTCGAGGTCGTCCTCGGTGAGGCCCGCGACCCACGCCGTCGTCGCTTCGTGCACCGCGTCGTAGTACTCGGTCAGCAGGTCGGCGGAGTCGACCCGGACCGCCTCGACGTCTTCGGGACGGTGCCCGTAGCCGATGTCGGCCGCCGGGAACGGCAGGCCGAACCGGTCCAGCCTGCCTTGTGCGGTCCAGAGCTGCTCGGTGCCCATCAGATCGGCGACGTGATCGTCCTGCACGCGGGTCAGATGCCAGACCAGCCACGCGATCGTGTTCGAGCCCGGCGCCGGGCTCCAGATCAGCTGCTCGGCGTCGAGACCCTCGACGGCTTCGTGCACGACCTCCCGGACGCGGCCGAACCCGTCGGCCAGCACCTCGGCCAGTTTCATCGATTCCCCTTCCGGCGTCTCCCGCCCACGATGCCACCGCGAGGTGACCCCTGCCTTGCACCCTTGACTTATATAAGCCCAGGCCGTGATAGTTGCCGGATGCACGCGTTCGACGTCCTGGGGGATCCGGTGCGCCGCCGGATCCTGGAACTGCTGACGGGCGGGGAACTGAGTTCCGGCGACGTGACCACGGTGGTGCGCGCCGAATTCGGCATCTCGCAACCCGCGGTCTCCCAGCATCTGCGCGTCCTGCGCGAGAACGGCTTCACCACGGTCCGCGCCGAGGGCGCGCGACGGCTGTACTCGGTGGATCCCGGCCCGCTCAAGGAGATCGACGGCTGGCTGGAGCAGTACCGGCGGTTCTGGACCGGGCCGCTCGACGCGCTCGCCACCGAAATCGCGCGCGGCCGCCGCGAACGCCGGAAGGCCGCCGAGGAGGACTAGAGTCTCCCCATGCGCAAGCAGTGGGGGCGCGCGGTGGTGATCGCCGTCGCGAGCGTCGTCGTCGTGCTGGGACTCGTCTTCGCGGTCACGATGCGGCGCGGGAAATCCGACGGCATGCAGTGGCTCTCGGCCGAGCAGGCCCCGGTGACCACACCGAAGACGCCGTCGTACTCCACCGCCGCGCCGATCCCCACGTCGCGGCCGACGTTGACCGTCGACAGCGGCTGCCGCCTCGGCCAGGGGCCCGCCGAGCTCGACCCGGTCCCCGAGGCCACCACCCGCCGGGTGAACGCCGCCTGGGACCGCGTCGAACGCTGGCTCGCGGCCAAGGCGCCGACCACGGCGGCGACCCTCCAGCCACCCGCGACGATCGCGCGGATCACCGAGGCTCAACGGCGGAGCGGCGTCGCCTTCCCCGCCGAACTCGTCGCGTCCCTTCTGCGGCACGACGGCGTTTCGGTCATCGGCGACAGCTTCGCCCTTCCGCCGTTCTACCACCTCGCGTCCGCGGAGAACGTGGAGCGCGAGGCGAAGGTCCTGTGCGAGGTGCTGATGTCGAGCGGCTCGGACGACAGCGTCGGTTCCTGGTGGCACGGACGGTTCGTGCCGATCGCCCTCGACGGCGGGGGCGACGGCCTGTTCCTCGACCAGCGCACCGCCACCGGGCGGCTCGGCGAGTGGGACCACGAGGGATCGGTGCGTTTCGATCAGTGGCCCGCCAGCCTGACCGAGCTGCTGGAGCAGACCGCGACGGCGCTCGAAACCGGCGGGCCGGTCGTCCACGGCTACCGGCCGGTCGTCACCGGAAAACGGTCGCTGGACTGGGACATCCCGCGTTGAGGCGCGCGGGCGCGTCGACTGTCGGACCCCGCCCCTAGAATCGTCCGGGTGGCAGCCCCCGACATCGGTACCTCGGAAGCCCTCGAAACGCTGAACCGCGTCTTCGGTTACGACGACTTCCGCGGCGATCAGCACGCGATCGTCGATCACGTCATCGCAGGCGGTGACGCGCTCGTCCTCATGCCCACCGGCGGTGGGAAGTCGCTGTGCTACCAGATCCCGGCGCTGGTACGGCCCGGGGTCGGCGTGGTGATCTCACCGCTGATCGCGTTGATGCAGGACCAGGTCGACGCCCTGCGCAACCTCGGCGTGCGCGCGGGCTTCCTCAACTCGACGCAGGACTACACCGAGCGGAACAAGGTCGAGGCCGCGTTCCTCGCCGGCGAGCTGGACCTGCTGTACCTGGCGCCGGAACGGCTTTCGGTCGAATCCACGGTGCGGCTGCTCGACCGCGGCAAGATCTCGCTGTTCGCGATCGACGAGGCGCACTGCGTCTCCCAGTGGGGGCACGACTTCCGGCCCGACTACCTGATGCTGTCCGCGGTGCACGAACGCTGGCCGGACGTGCCGCGCATCGCGCTGACCGCGACGGCCACCAAGACGACCCACGCGGAGATCGCGTCCCGGCTCAACCTCGAAGACGCGCGCCACTTCGTCGCGAGTTTCGACCGGCCGAACATCCAGTACCGGATCGTCGGCAAGAACTCGCCGCAGCGCCAGCTGCTGGAGCTGCTGCGCACCGAGCACAAGGGCGACGCGGGGATCGTCTACTGCCTGTCCCGGAATTCGGTGGAGAAGACCGCGGACTTCCTGGTGGAGAACGGGATTCCGGCGGTGCCGTATCACGCCGGGCTGGACGCGCGGACGCGTGCGAAACACCAGTCGCGGTTCCTGCGCGAGGACGGGCTGACCGTGGTCGCGACGATCGCGTTCGGCATGGGCATCGACAAGCCGGACGTCCGGTTCGTCGCGCATCTGGACCTGCCGAAGTCCGTCGAGGGCTACTACCAGGAGACCGGTCGCGCGGGCCGGGACGGGCTGCCGTCGACGGCGTGGCTGGCGTACGGCCTCCAGGACGTCGTCCAGCAGCGCAAGATGATCGACCTGTCGGAGGGATCCGAGGCGCACAAACGGCAGCAGAGCGCCCACCTCAACGCGATGCTGGCGCTGTGCGAGACGGTCGAATGCCGTCGCGTGCAGGTGCTGACGTACTTCGGTCAGCACAGCGAGCCCTGCGGCAACTGCGACACCTGCCTGGCGCCGCCGGAGACGTGGGACGGCACGATCCCGGCGCAGAAGATCCTCTCCACCATCGTCCGGCTGCAGAACGAGCGGCGGCAGAAGTTCGGCGCGGGGCAGATCATCGACATCCTGCTCGGCAAGTCGACGCCGAAGGTGACCCAGCACCGGCACGATTCGCTGAAGGTCTTCGGGATCGGCACGGAGCTGAAGGAGCCCGAGTGGCGGGCCGTGGTCCGGCAACTGCTGGCGCAGGGGCTCGCCGCGGTCGAGGGCGACTACGGCTCGCTCGTGCTGACCGAGGGCAGCTCCGAGGTGCTGAACGGGCAGCGGAAGGTCCAGCTGCGGCGTGAGCCGGAGCGGGCGGCCAAGGCCGCGGCCCGGTCCAGCGCAAAGAAGGCGGCGGCCGCCGACATGCCCGCCGAGGCGGCGCCGGTGTTCGAACTGCTGCGTTCGTGGCGGGCCGCGGCGGCGAAGGAGCAGGGAGTGCCCGCGTACGTGATCTTCCACGACGCGACCCTGCGCCAGATCGCCACCAAACGGCCCACCACGCTGCAGGAACTGGGCACGGTCAGCGGCGTCGGCGAGAACAAGCTCGCGAAGTACGGCGAGCAGGTCCTCGAGACGCTCGCCGAGGCTTAGGGCTGGTCGGGACGACGGGGCGGCCGTCCGGTCATCCCGTCGACCTTGCGCACCGCGCCGTCGATCTGGCTGTGGTACTTGCCCTTGGTCTTGTGATCGACGAAGGTCGCGGCCTTGTTCACGGCCTTGGACACCTTCTCGGGGTTCTTGCGCACGTAGGCACGCACGGCCCCGGCGGTGCCGGCCAGGGCGGTCAACTTCCGCAGTAGAGCCACGATGGTCCCTTTCCTCGGGGTCGTCTGGTTGCCTGCTCAACGACCGATCATGGCCGCCGGGTTCCCCGTAGCGCGCCAAATCACTCATTTCGGATATCAGGCTCCGGGAAAACGAGGCGCGCGACCGGTGCCAGGCCGCTAGGTTCGGGCTCATGCGGGATCTTTCGGTGCTGCCCAAGGCTCATCTGCACGTCCACCTCGAAAGCACCGTCCGGCCGGACACGCTCCGTGACATCGGGGAGGCGAACGGCATCGCCGTCCCCGCGGAACAACCCGTTTTCGAGGGGTTTCGCGCCTTCGGTGACTACAACGGGCTGCTGCGGTCCTGTCTGCGGAGGCCGGAGGACTTCGAACGGGTGGCGCGGGAGTTCTGCGAGGACCAGGTCGCCGACGGCGTCCGCTACGCCGAGGTCACCTTCACCGCGGCGTCGCACGGCGAACGGCTGGGCGAGCCGGACATGCCGCTGGCGTCCGTCCTCAAAGGACTCTCGGCGGGCGCGGCCGAACACGGGCTCCACTGGCGGGTGATCCTGGACCATTCGCGCCGCCGGTCGGTCGAGCGCGCCCGGCTCACCCTCGACCTCGCCCGCCGGTACGCCGGGGACGGGGTGTTCGCGATCGGCCTCGCCGGGGAGGAGAAGTACCCGCTCGCGCCGTTCGCCGGGATCTGCGACGAGGCCGAGGAAGCGGGGTTGAGCCTGATCCACCACGCCGGGGAGGACGCCGGACCGGCCAGCATCCGCGAGGCCCTCGAAATCGGCCGCAGCGAACGGATCGGCCACGGAATCCGGATCCTGGAGGACGACGCGCTGGTCGCCGAGGTGCGGGAACGCGGGATCGCGCTGGAGGTCTGCCCGTCGTCGAACGTGACGATCGGCCTCGTGCCGTCGTTCGAGGAGCACCCGCTGCCCCGGCTGGTCGACGCCGGGCTCGTGGTCACCCTCAGCACCGACGTCCCGTCGATCACCGGGACGACGCTGACCGACGAGTTCCTGCGCACACGGGAGGCGTTCGCCTACGACGACCTCGCGCTCGCCGGTCTCGCCCGGGCGTCCGTCGACGCGTCCTACGCGCCCGCCGAAGTGAAGCGCTCGATCCACGCGGAGATCGACACCTGGCTCACCTGACGAGTGGCCCAGCTCACCTGGACAACGGGCCTCACAAGTTCTCCACATTCGTCACGTACCGTGGATCCGGTGACCGCTTCGTCCCCTTCGGCGCTGGACTTCATGGACCAGTGGCAGCCTCCGCCCAGGAAACGCGGCCCGCGTGGCTGCGTGATGCTCTCGCTCCTGGTCGTGGGCGCCTTGGTGGCCGGTGCCGTCTGGGTCGTGGTCAGCCTCAACGACCGCGACCCCGTCCCGGTCAAACCGGCGTTCACCGTGCCCGCGCTCTCCCCCGCGCCGCGTTCGGCGATCCCCGGCGACGCCGGACCGCTGCCCGCCGCGGCCGCGAAGGACGCCTGGATCGCGAAGGTGTCGGAGAACACGGACATCCCTTCGCGCACCCTGCTGGCGTACGTGAACGCGGCTGAGAAGACCGCGAAGACCACTCCCCGCTGCGAAATCACCTGGGCGACCATCGCCGGGATCGGCCGCACCGAGTCGCAGCACGCCCGGCACGACGGTTCCCGCGCCGGCGAGGACGGCGTCGTGACGCCGCCGATCATCGGCATCCCGCTCGACGGCTCCCCCGGCGTGATGGCCGTCGTCGACACCGACAAGGGCGCGCTCGACGGCGACGCGAAGTGGGATCGCGCCGTCGGCCCCATGCAGTTCCTGCCCGCCACCTGGAAGCGGTACGGCGTCCGCGCGAACGGTGACGGCGCCAAGCCGGATCCGCAGAACATCGACGACGCCGCGCTGACCACCGCGCGGTACATGTGCGCGCGGGGCGGCGACCTCGGCGATCCCGACGGCTGGTGGACAGCGGTGCTGACCTACAACAACTCCACCCAGTACGGGCAGGAAGTCTTCAGCAACGCCGACGCTTACGGGAAGGCCGCGCTGAAGCCGGACCCGGCGCCGCGCTGAAGCCTTACAAGACGCAGCCTCAGGCGGGCAGAAGCCGGGTCACCAGCCGGGTCAGCTGGTGCACGTTCCGGCATTCGTGCATCTCGACGACCTCCGCGTAGGCGTGCGCCTCGGAATCGCCGGTGGACCACAACGCCGTCCGCTCGGGATTGAGCCAGTACGTATGCCTCGCCGCTGCCGCGATGCCACGCACCGCGGCCAGGTTCGGGTCGCCGCCGTTGGTCCTGGCGTCCCCGAGGATGAGCATGGATGTCTTGGGGCCCACGGCATCCGGGTACCGCTCGACGAATTCGCCGAGCGCGTGCCCGTAGTCGCTGTGCCCGTCCCAGCGGGTCAGCTCGGCGTCGGCGAGGATGCGCGCGCCGAGGTCCTCCGGATCGGCCGCGCCGGTGTCGACGAGGTGGGTGATCTCGTCGCACGCGTCGATGAACGCGAACACCCGCACCTTGCTGAACTGGTCCCGCAGGGCCTGCACCAGCAGCATGGTGAAGTTCGCGAAGCCGGCCACCGACCCCGACATGTCGCACAGCAACACGATTTCCGGCCTTCCCGGCCGGTGCCGCCGGTACGACGGCCGCATCGGGACGCCACCGGTGGACAGCGAACGCCGCAACGTCCGGCGCAGGTCGATCTGCCCGCGCGCGTGCCGCCGTCGCCGGGCGGCCAGCCGGGTGGCGAGCTTGCGCGACAACGGCTGGACGACCCGGCGGAGTTCGGCGAGTTGCGCGCGGCTAGCGAGCAGGAAGTCGACGCGGTCGGCGGCGGGCGGCACGGCGTGCCGCGAAACCCTTTCCCTGCCACGGACTTCCGCCACCCGGCGGCGCGCTTCGGTCCGCACCAGCCCGCGAAAGCCCTCGACCCGGCGGCGGACGTCGTCGCGATCCAGTCTGTCGGTGAAATCGTCCGAAGCCCCCGCGCGGATCGCTTCGAGCACACGGACCACGAGTGTCTGCGGCTGAAGCCGTTCCAGCGTCTGATGCGCCGACCAGCCACCGGTCCCCGCAGTGCCGCCGTACTCCCCCAGCATGTCGACGGCGAGCCCGGCCAGCTGCGTCAAGTCCGTCTGGTCGTTCGCGGCGAGCGCGGTGGCGAGCCGGTCGCGCAACGCGGCCAGGTCGTCGACGGGGTCCTGCGACGGCGCGCCGACGCCGAGCGGGAAGTAGAGGTCGAATGTCGCGTCGAACACCGCGCGCTGGCCGCCGCGCCGCACCAGCGCGGCCGCGAGCCCTTCCCGCATCTGCTCGCGGGAGGCCAGGCCGAGCACTTCGAGTGCCGCGGCGGCATCGACCGTCTCGCTGGGACCCGCCGGGATCCCGTGTTCCCGCAACGCTTCCACGAATTCGACGAGCCTGCCCGGCACGCCGCTCACGAGTCGAGGACCTTGCCGAGTTCCAGCCGCGCGTCCGCCTTCAGGACGTCGTCCTGGTGCTTGAGGATGACACCGAGGCTCGCGCGGACGACGTCCTCGCCGAGGCTGTCCGCGCCGAGCGCCAGCAGGGTCCGGGCCCAGTCGATGGTCTCGGCGACCGACGGCGCCTTCCGCAGTTCCATCGCCCGCAGCGCGGTGATCACCTTGACCACGGACGCCGCGAGCGCGTCGTCGACGCCCGGGACCTTGAGCCGCACGATGCGCTGTTCCAGTGCGGCGTCGGGGAAATCGATGTGCAGGAAGAGACACCGCCGTCGCAGCGCCTCGGAAAGCTCCCGCGTCGCGTTCGAGGTCAGCACCACGAACGGCTTGCGTCCGGCGGTGATCGTGCCGAGTTCCGGGACGGTGATCTGGAAGTCGCCGAGCACTTCCAGCAGCAATCCCTCGATCTCGACGTCGGCCTTGTCGGTCTCGTCGATGAGCAGGACGGTCGGCTCGTCGCCCTTGATGGCCGTCAGCAGCGGCCGGGCCAGCAGGAATTCCTCACCGAAGATGTCGTTGCGGGCTTCGTCCCACGTCTCGTCTTTGCCCGCTGTGATCCGGAGAAGCTGCTTCGCGTGGTTCCACTCGTACAGCGCCCGCGACTCGTCTACGCCTTCGTAGCACTGCAACCGCACGAGCCGGGAGCCGCTCGCCTGCGCGACGGCCTTCGCCAGCTCGGTCTTGCCGACCCCCGCGGGGCCCTCGATCAGCAACGGCTTGCCGAGGGCGTCCGCGAGGAACACCGTGGTGGCGACGGCCGCGGAGGCCAGGTAGCCGGTGTCGGCGAGCTTCGCCGTCACGTCTTCGACGGATGTGAAGTACCCGGTCCCAGCCACGCGGCCTCCCAGCTCGATCGCCTACCCGGCCGACTCTACGTCGCGGATCCGCTTGGGCAGCAGGAACCCGACCGCGAAGGTGAGCATCACCATCACCGCGACCACCCAGAACGTCCGCTGGGCGGCGTCGGTCGGGCCGGCGGTCCCGGCGTCGAAGAACACCGTGCCCAGCAGCGCCATCCCCAGCGCGCCGCCGACCTGCTGGAGCGAGGTCAGCGCCCCCGACGCCGAGCCCGCCTCAGACGGCTCCACACCGGACAACGCGATCTCGAAGTACGGCCCCATGATCAGCCCGGATCCGATCCCGACCACCAGCAACGCGGGCGCGAGCAGCCACGGACCGGCCTCCGGGCCGAGGAGTGACAGCAGGGCGACCACGCCCGCGGCCATGATCAGCGCGCCGGTGTGCAGCACCTTGCGACCGTGCTTGCGCACCACCTGCACCAGGCCCATCCCGACGATCATCCCGAGCGACATCGGCACCCCGGTCAGCCCGGCCTTCAGCGGCGAGAAACCGAGCCCGAGCTGCAGGTACAGCGTGAAGACGAGACCGAAGCCGGAGAACGCCGCGAAGTAGATCGTCCCGGTCGCCATCCCGGCGAGGAAGCTGCGCTTGCGGAACAGGCTGGGCTCGACCAGCGGGTCACCGCCGCGGCGGCTCTTGCGCTTCTCGAACCACGCGAACACCCCGAACACCACGACCGAGGCCGCCATCATCGCGAACGCCCACAGCGGCCAGCCGTACTCGCGGCCCTGGACCAGCGGGAAGACGATCAGCAGCGCACCGGTCGTGGCGAGCAGCGCGCCGGGGATGTCGAGTTTGAGCGAACCGCCGGGGCGGGATTCGGGCAGGAACTTCATGGCGGCGAGCACCGCCAGCGCGCCGATCGGGAGGTTGACCAGGAAGATCATCCGCCAGCCGGTGCCGAACAGATCGGCGTCGACCAGCCAGCCCGCCAGGATCGGGCCGCCGACCGCGGCGAGTCCCATCACCGGGCCGAACATGCCGAACGCGGACTGAAGCTCCTTCCCGGCGAACATCTCCTTCATCATGCCGAGGCCCTGCGGGACCATCGCGGCGCCGAACAGGCCCTGCACCACCCGCGCGCCGATGATCATCTCGGGGCTCACGGCGACCGCGCACAGCAGCGAACCGGCGACGAAGCCGATCGCGCCGATCAGGAACATGCGCTTGCGGCCGAAGATGTCGCCGAGCCGTCCGCCGGTGAGCAGACCGGACACCATCGCGAGGGTGTAGGCGACGCCGAGCCACTGGATCATCGCGGTGCCGCCGCCGAGCGAGGTCCGCATGACCGGTCCGGCGATGCTCGTGACCGTCATGTCGAGCAGTTCCATCACCGAGCCGGTCAGGATCACGAACAGCGCGGGCCAGCGCCAGCGGTACCGCTTCTCGGTGGGCGTGTTCTCCGTGGTCACGGCGCCCGGGGCATCCAGTGTCATCGTCATGGGAACAACGCTAAAGTCAATTCCGGCCACTTTCTGACCGGAATCGGAGCGAACCTGGATCCATGGCGAACACGAGTGCGCGGATGCTGCGATTGCTTTCCCTTCTGCAGACACACCGCTTCTGGACCGGGATCGAACTGAGCGACAAGCTCGAAGTGAGCGAGCGGACGCTGCGGCGCGACGTCGAGCGCCTGCGCGAGCTGGGCTATCCGGTCAACGCGAGCCGCGGCGTCGCGGGCGGCTACCAGCTGCGGTCGGGCACGGTCATGCCGCCGCTGCTGCTGGACGACGAGGAGGCCGTGGCGATCGCGGTCGGCCTGCGGACGGCGGCGAGCGGTTCGGTGGAAGGCATCGAGGAGACGTCGGTCCGCGCGCTGACGAAGGTCGTCCAGGTGATGCCGCCCCGGCTGCGCAGACGCGTCGACGCGCTCCAGGCGTACACGACACCGGCCGCCGTCACGGGTCCCCGCGTCAACGCCGCCAGCCTGACAGTGATCGCGCAGGCGTGCCGGGACGACGAGCGGCTGAAGTTCGACTACGCGGCGCGCGGCGGCGAGGAGTCCGCGCGGCTGGTCGAGCCGCATCGGCTCGTCTCGCTCGGACGGCGCTGGTACCTGGTGGCCTGGGACCTCGACAGGGTGGACTGGCGCACGTTCCGTGTCGACCGGCTCAGTGACCCTCGCACCACCGGCGCCCGCTACCGGCCGCGCGAGATCCCCGGCGGCGACGCGGTCAAGTTCGTCGAGGCCCAGATCAAGGCCAGGCCGACCACGCACACCCTGGTCGTCCGGGTCGAAGCGCCGCGAGCCCGGGTCGAGGCCGCGGTGCGGTACATCGGCGGCATGCTCGAAGCGATCGACGAGACGTCCTGCCGCCTGAAGATGAACTTCGACACCTTCGACTGGCCCGTGCTGATCCTCGCCGCCATCGGCGCGCCCTTCGAGGTCGAGAGCCCTTCCGCGTTCAAAGATCACCTCGGCGCCGTCGCCACCCTCTTCTCCCGAGCGTCCGGAGACGGAAACGCGAGCGGCGGTGAAGGGTGAGCACCCTTCACCGCCGCTCGTGATCGACAAAACCTTGCCCGGACGGCCCGATGGGGGCGTCAGGTCAGCAGAGGCCCGTGTACCACGCGTTGGTGGCGTTGTAGCCGAGCTTGGTGATACCCGGCGTGACGCAGAGGTCCTCGTCGCTGCCGACGATGTAGGTCACGTGGATGCGGACGTTGGTCGAGCCGCAGTGGTTGTAGTAGCTCATCGGACCGCCCTCGTAGTAGCCGCACACGGCCATGGTCCCCAGGTCACCCTGGGGAGTGGCCTCCGTGGCGGACGCGGTCGTGGCGGCACCGAACATCAGCGCGCCCGCCGAGGCGGCGACCGACGCGGCGACGGCGGCCCTGGTCGCGATCTGCTTCAACATGGCTGTTCCCTCCAGATTGGTTTTCCCGAGTCCGAGCAATTCCGGAAAGCCCCTTTCCCAATGAACGCGCGGGGACCATTCCGCCCATCGGGGAAGGGGGTCGGTATTTCACTCCGGTTCCGGTCGGACATCTCAAAACTTATGAATTCGGCTCGCGAGTGACAAGCCCTTTCACCGCAGCCTGAAACCGCGATCACGGCCGGAGCAATGCGGCCCCTCTTCGCGAGATCCGGTGCACCGCCGCGCCGTTCGTCCGTGCCGTCTGCACCAGGCCGGCGTTGCGCAGCACGGTCGTGTGCTGGCTGGCACCGGCGAGGGAGATGCCGAGGACGTTGGCGAGATCGGTGGTGTTGACCTGCGGCAGATCGGCGATCGTCCGCAGCACGGTGGCCCTGGTCCGGCCGAGCAGGGCGGTCAGCGAGCGGGCGCGCAGCGCCTCCTCGTCCGTGGTCGCCGCCCAGTCAGGCGACCGCTCGACGGGGTAGACGAGCATGGGCGCGGCGGAGTCACCGGAGAGCGTCGTGATGGGACCGCCCCAGCAGAAGAACGACGGCACCAGAACGAGACCGCGGCCGTCGAGGTGCAGGTCCTGTTCGACCGGGTAGTCGACCTCGAGCACCGGCGACCGCCACCGGACGGCGGGGTGCAGCCCGGCGAGAACGGCCTCGAAGCCGGCCGAGGCCACGACATCCGCCCTGCTCCGCCGGTCCTGCTCGACGTGCTGACGGATACCGGACCAGAACGGCTCGATGGCCTCGCGATGGTACGCGCGCAAGGCGCCTGCCAGCCGTCTCAGCGACTCCACCTCGCCGTCGGCGATCTCGGCCACCCAGGTCGGCAGCACCCGGTGCCGGGCGAGTTCGGCGATGTCGGTCTTCAACCTCGTCCTCGTGGTACCGAGGAGCAGGTCGATCCCGGTCTCCAGATCGGGGATGTCTCCGGGCGGCGTGAGGAAGTCCGGCGAGTAGCCCGTGGGTCTCGCCAGCGCGGTGAGCAGCCCCGCGCTCGCCGGGAGCCGAGGCCGCAGCTTCCGCCGCCAACCGCCGAAAACCGGCTGGTCCTGATCGGTTTGGACAAGATGAAGACTCAGCAGGATCTCCCACATCCGATGTGGTTCGGCCAGTAGCCGGATCCTGAGCAGATCATCCGTGGAAAAGTATATGCGCAGCATTAATGGAACCCCCAGTTCGTTCCGTTACCTTCGCAGGATAGCCCCTTTCACTGGTCCGACCACCCATCCATTCCGGTACTGCCCGACTAGTTCGAATCTCTTCGAACTAGTCGGGGCTTCCGTTAGCCGGGCCCGGCCGGGAATACACGACCGGGACGGCGGCAAGCGCGGTGTCACATTCGGCGGCGCGCCTCCTGCGGCTAGCATCGGGCCCGTGAGCACCTATGTCGCGGCCGAGGGCCGATACGAGAGCATCCCCTACCGTCGCACCGGGCGCAGCGGCCTGAAGCTGCCCGCGATCTCGCTGGGCCTGTGGCACAACTTCGGGAACGACAAGCCACTGGGCACCCAGCGGGACATCGCGCGGCGCGCGTTCGACCTGGGCATCACCCATTTCGACCTCGCCAACAACTACGGCCCGCCCTACGGCTCGGCCGAGGAGAACTTCGGCAGGCTGCTGGCCTCGGACTTCAAGCCGTACCGCGACGAGCTGGTCGTCTCGACCAAGGCCGGCTACGACATGTGGCCGGGCCCGTACGGCGAATGGGGTTCGCGCAAGTACCTGCTGTCCTCTTTGGACCAGTCGCTGGGCCGGATGGGCCTGGACTACGTCGACATCTTCTACTCGCACCGTTTCGACCCCGAGACGCCGCTCGAAGAGACCGTCGGCGCGCTCGACACCGCCGTCCGCTCCGGACGCGCGCTGTACGTCGGCATCTCGTCGTACTCGTCGGAGAAGACCGCCGAGGCCGCGCGGCTGCTGCGGGAACTGGGCACGCCGCTGCTGATCCACCAGCCGTCGTACTCGATGTTCAACCGCTGGCTCGAAGGCGACAAGCTGCTCGACACGCTCGAAGCCGAAGGCGCGGGCTGCATCGCCTTCTCGCCGCTGGCGCAGGGCCTGCTGACCAGCCGCTACCTCGACGGCGTCCCGGAGAATTCCCGTGCGGCGCAAGGGAAGTCCCTCAACCCGGACACGATCACCGAGGGCACCGTCGGCAAGATCCGGGCGCTGAACGAGATCGCCCAGCGGCGTGGTCAAACGCTGGCGCAACTCGCCCTGGCGTGGGGCCTGCGCGACCCGCGGATGACGTCGGTGCTGATCGGCGCGAGCAGCGTCGCCCAGCTTGAGGACAACGTCGGCGCGTTGAAGAACCTGCACTTCACCCACGAAGAGCTGGCCGAGATCGACCGCTACGCCACCGAGGCCGACATCAACCTGTGGAAGCGGTCCACCGACGCCGGATAGGGTGCACGTCGGGAAAACGCGTTGCCCCGCCGGTCGGCGGGCCCGAGACTGCGGACATGACGTTCGAAGATCAGCTCGCCGAAGGAGTGGCCGTCCCGGTCGAAGGCTGGGACTTCTCGTGGTTCGAAGGGCGGGCCACCGAGGAACGGCCGCCGTGGGGTTACTCGCGGCTGCTCGGCGAACGGATGGCGGCGGCTTCGGCGGGGCTGGACCTGCAGACCGGCGGCGGTGAGGTGCTCGCGGGCATCCCGAAACCGCCGCCGGTCCTCGCGGCCACCGAGGGCTGGCCGCCGAACGTCGAGGTCGCGCGGAAGAACCTCGCGCCCCTCGGCGGGCAGGTGGTCGAGGCGACGGACGACGCGCCGATCCCCTTCCCCGACGAATCCTTCGACCTGGTGAGCAGCCGCCATCCGGTCGAGAACCCGTGGCGGGAGATCGCCCGCGTGCTGCGGCCGGGCGGAACCTTTCTGTCGCAACAGATCGGCGCCGGCACTGTCCGCGAGCTGAAGGAGTTCTTCCTCGGCCCGCAGGACTACGGCGGCTGGACACCGG
The DNA here is from genome assembly GCF_040684635.1 of Amycolatopsis sp. NPDC089917. Lineage (NCBI taxonomy): Bacteria > Bacillati > Actinomycetota > Actinomycetes > Pseudonocardiales > Pseudonocardiaceae > Amycolatopsis > Amycolatopsis sp. NPDC089917. The sequence continues at coordinate 171,827 of NZ_JBFBGL010000003.1, forward strand.
ACGTGCTGCGCGTCGAGGCGGAGGCCGTCGGACTGCGGGTGGACCGCCTCGAACCGGCGAAACTGCGGATGGAGTTCTTCGACCTCGCCGCGGTCGTCCACTTCCTCCGGAAGGTGATCTGGATCGTGCCGGGGTTCGAAGTGGACAAGTACCGCGACAAGCTCGCGGAGCTCCATCGGATGATCGAGACCGACGGGATGTTCGTCGCGCATTCCCGACGGGTGCTCGTGGAGGCCGTCAAGCCTGGTGAGCGGTAAAGACGGCTAGAGCGGACCGGTATTTACCTACCCACGCCTGACCTGCGCGAGGGTGACGGTCGCCGGGCTCGACGATGAAGGAATTGGGACAGTGAACGTCCCAATTCCTTCATCGTCACTCCTGCATCGTCGCTCGGTGTCGCCCAGCTCGGGATCTTGATCAACGGAGGATCGGGGACGCTCAACGTCCCCGATCCTCCGTTGATCAAGATCGTGCCGGTCACCCCCGTCGACCACACTGCCATCCAGCACAGGCGCTACCCGTGGCGCCGCGAATCCCTCATCAACGAGACCGAGCGTGGAGGATTCAGGACGCTCAACGTCCCAAAACCTCCACACACGATCGCCGGCCACACCAATGGGTAGATAAATACGAGACGGCTAGAACCGTCCTTACCACTCACGAGCGCAAGCGCTCCAGCTGCTCGTCGGTCAGCTTGAGGTCCGCCGCGGCGAAGTTCTCCTCGAGATGGGCGATCTTCGCCGTCCCGGGAATCGGCAGGATCACCGGCGACCTCGCGAGCAGCCACGGAGCCCGACCTGCGCCGTGGTGACCCCGAGTTCCGCGGCGACGGCGGCGATCTCAGCGGTGGCGCTGGATGCCGACCCGAGCACCGGACGCCAAGGCAGGAAAGCGATCCCGGCCTCCTCGCACGCGTCCAAGACAGCCTCGTGGGTGCGGTCGAGAAGGCTGTAGCGGTTCTGCACACTCGCGACGTCCACGATCTCCCGTGCCCGCGCGAGCTCGTCCACGGTGATCTCGGACAACCCGATCCGGCCGATCTTGCCCGCGTCACGCAGGTCCCGCAGCGCGCCGAGCTGGTCCACCAACGGGGTTTCCGGGTCGATGCGGTGCAGCTGCAGCAGCTCGATCCGTTCGACGCGCAGCCGCTTCAGCCCCGCGTCCACCTGCGCGCGCAAGGATTCCGGCCGTCCGTCGTACTTCCAGTCGTCCCCGGTCCGCACGACGCCGACCTTCGTGGTGACCACCAGGTCGTCCGGGTACGGGTGAAGCGCCTCCGCGAGAAGTTCCTCGTTCGCTCCCCCGCCGTAGAGATGCGCGGTGTCGATCAGCGTGATGCCGAGTTCGACCGCTCGCCGGGCGACGGCGATCGCGTTCTCGCGCGCGGGTCCGGCTTCGGTGGGCAGGTGCATGGCGCCGAAACCGAGACGGCGCACGCGCAGGTCTCCGCCGATGGCGAACTCGTCCATGCGGGGAACCTACCGCAGCGGATCCCTCGGCGCGGGCAGATGCGAAGTGTCCGGGAACATGTGGAGCGCGCGCAAAGCGGCGCCGAGCTCGGCGATGTCGGCCGGGTCGGTCAGGGAGCGGCCCAGTTCCTCGGAAATCCGCTTCAGCCGGTGCCGGATCGTGTTGGGGTGACAGAACATCCGCTCCGACGTGAGTTTCGTGGAGCCCTGGCATTCGAACCACGCCCGCAACGTCAGCAGCAGCACGTTCCGGTCGTCGCCGGGCAGGTCCAGGATCGGCCGCAGCACGTGATGCGCGAGCTGGACCGACGCCTCCGGCGCGCTGGCGACGAGCCCGGCGAGCGGGGATTCGTTGAACTGCACCATTCCCTTCGTCCCCGGCATCATGCTGGAGAGCGCGACCCGCGCGAGATGCAAAGCGCGGGACGTGTTCCCGAGACCGGTGAACACCGGGCTGACGCCGATCCGGCCGGTCTGGTTCTCCCGCAGCAACTCGATGATCACCTGGGAAGCCGACTGGTCACGCATGGACACGACGCCGACCTGGAGGTCCGGGGTGAGCCGCCAGGCGGACGCGTGATGCCGGTCGCGGAGCCGGTTTTCGATCTGGGGTAACGGTTCCTGCCCGACGCGCGGGGTCTCCGCCGCGACGACGACGTAGGTCCCGTCGAGCGAAAGTTCCAGCACCCTGGCGATGTCCCACAGCGTGCCTTCGGTGGCCGTGCCGCCGGCGAACAGCGCCTCGATCAACGCGGACCGGCGGCTTTGGTGCGCCAGCATGACTTCGGCGGTGGTGTCCCGATAGGTCGTCGTCAGCGCCTCGGCGTAGTCGTCGATCAGCGCCCAGATCGCCGACGTCGCGGCGACGAGGCCGCGAAGATCCTGCTGTTCGCCCGCGGAAGTCAGGTCGACGAACCGGTTCCACACCTCGGTGAGCCCGATCCGGTACGCCCGCAGGAGTTCCGGCAGCGGCGCGCCCTGCAACGCCCGCGCGCGCCCGGTCGCCCGCGCCTGCGCGAGGTCGGGTTCCTCGGTGCCGCGCAGAGTCCGCATGACGTATTCGAGGTTGTTCCGCACCGAAGTCCGCAGTTCGGCGAGAGTGACGAACTGCGCGTCGTGGTACACCGGCATTTCGGCGCGGATCTGCTCGACGGTGGTCTCGATGACTCCGGGCAGCAGCTTCTCGACCTCGACGGCCAACTCGGCGACGACGGCGGCCGAGCCTTCGCGGAGCACGGTTCGGTAGTGCATGGACGTCCTCCGGGGCAGGGACACCTCGTCGAGCCCCTGGGGACGTCATCTAACACGACTTGCCCGGAAGTGGCCTGTCGAAGCCGAAATACTCCGCTGGTGCGGCGAAAATCTGGGATTTTCGCCGCACCAGCGGGTTTTCACATCTTCGCTGCCGCGCTCTTGATGGCTTCGCGGATCCGGAAATAGGTGCCGCACCGGCAGACGTTCTGGATCGCGTCGATCTCGGCGTCCGTCGGATTCTTCGTCTTCTTCAGCAACGCCACCGCGGCCATGATCTGCCCCGGCTGACAGTAGCCGCACTGCGCGACGTCCTGTTCCAGCCAGGCCTCCTGCACCGGGTGCAGGTCCTCACCGTCGGCGAGGCCTTCGATGGTGGTGACGTCCTTGCCCGAGCAGTCGGACACCGGCGTCACGCACGGGTTGAACGCCTCGCCGTCGAGGTGACTGGTGCAAGCCTTGCAGACGTTGATCCCGCAGCCGTACTTCGGGCCGCGGACGCCGAGTTTGTCCCGCAGCGCCCACAGCATGGGCAGATCGGCGGGCGCGTCGACGGTGACGGTCTTCCCGTTCACCGTGAAGGTGTAATTGGGCATCGGAACTCCTTGGCGGGGAAGGAAAGTCAGCGGGGGAAGGGGTCGAAGTCGATCGGGAAGTTGATCGGGAAGCTGCGCGGTTTGATCCCGGTGGCCCGCGCGTAGGCGTTCCCGATGGCGCCGACCGGCGCGGGCACGCCGAGTTCCCCGGCGCCGCCGATCTCGCCCGTCTCCGGCATCACGTGCACCTTGACGTCCATCGGCGAGTTCTTCTGCCGCGCGTAGTGGTACTGCGAGTAGCTGCCCTCCAGCGGGAGGCCCTTGTCGATGTGCAGCCCGGCGGTCAGCGTCGTGGAGATGCCGTCGGTCAGGCCGCCGAGCATCTGCGCCTCGATGCCGCGCGGGTTGATCGGCTTGCCGACGTCGACGGCGATGGTCGCCTTGGTGACGCGCGGGTTCTTCGGGTCGCGGGCGTCCATTTCGACCAGGCAGGCGGTGTACGACTTGTACTCGCCGTGCACCGCGACACCCTGCGCGAAGCCCTTGGGCATCTTCTTGCCCCACTCGCCGAGTTCGGCGACCTTGTCCAGCACGGCGCGCTGCCGGTCGTTCTTGATGAACTCGCGCCGGAACTCCACCGGGTCCTTCCCGAGTTTCGCGGCGATCTCGTCGACCATGATCTCTTCCGCGCCGCGGGTGCTCGACGAGTACACCGATCGCCAGGCGCCGGTGTGGAAGTCCACCGGGACCTCGTTGAGCAGCTGCGTGGTGACGCCGAAGTTGTACGGCGACTTCACCGTCAGCAGGAACACCGTCTGCGCGAAGCTCAGGTTGCCGCCCACCGGGAGCTTCGCGGCGAAGGCGGTCAGGACCTCGCCGAGACCATGGCTCCAGTCGGTCTCCACGCTGGCGACGCGGTGCTCGAAGGTGAGCACCTGACCGAGCGCGAAGGTGGCGCGGATCTTGTGGTGGCTCGCGGCGCGGGCGCGGCCGTGGCGCATGTCGTCGATACGGCTCCACATCAGCCGCACCGGGCGCTTCATCGCCTTCGAGATCCGCGCGGCTTCGATCGCGCCGTCGGAGAACAGGCGGCGGCCGAACGACCCGCCCGCCTGCTGGACGTGCACGGTGACCTTGTTCTCCGGCAGCCCGAGCTCCTGCGCGATGTTCTGCTTCGCGAGGATCGGCACCTTCATGCCCGACCAGATGGTCGCGCTGCCCTCGCGCACATCGGCGACCGCGGAGTTGGTCTCCAGCGGAGCGTGGCTGGCGAAGGCGAAGTCGAACTCGCCGTCGACGTACTGGGTCAGCAGCGGCGGCACGACGAACGGCAGCGCCGCGGCCTGGAGCTTCTTCTTGATCGTCGCGTTGTTCTCGCCGTCGACGGTGCCGTTGTTCCAGGTGACGTCGAGGGCGTTCTTGCCGTCGAGCGCCTGCCCGAAGGTCTCGGCCAGCACCGCGACCCCGGTCTTGATGACGGCGATGTCGATGATGCCCGGCATCGCGCGCACGGCGGCCTCGTTGTTGACCTTCTTGACCGTGCCGTTGATCGTCGGCGGGCGGCGGACCATGGCCGGCTTCGCACCGGGGATGTCCAGGTCGAGCGTGTACTTAAGCTGCCCGGTGACCATCGCGCGGGCGTCCTTGCGCGACTGCGGCGTGCCGACCAGCGTGTGCGCGGATTCCGCCTTCGGGGTGGCGGTGAGCTTCCCGAGGTCGGCGCGGGCGGCGGGCTTCGACAGCGCGCCGTAGTCCATCCGGCGGCCGTCGGGCGCGATCACCGCACCGTCCCTTGTGGACAGCCGGTCGGCCTCGGCGCCCCACTGCCGCGCGGCGGTCGCGACCAGGCGGGCGCGGGCGGCGGCGGCCGCGGTGCGCACCGGGGTGTAGAGCGAGCGCATCGTGTTGGAGCCACCGGTCAGCTGGTTGAACAGCAGTTCCGGGCGGGCGTCGGAGAGCACGACGTCGACGCGGTCGAGCGGCAGGTCCAGCTCCTCGGCGACCAGCATCGCGTTCGCGGTGGTGATGCCCTGGCCGACCTCGGTCCGCGGCAGCTCCAGCCGCACCCGGCCGTCTTCGCGGACCTCCAGCACGAGCAGGCCGGAGGTGGGGACGTTCGACAGCGTCAGCACGTCGCCGAGGTCGAGGATCTCGGCCGGTCCGGGCGGGGTCGGGATGACGGCTTCGGCCTCTTCGGGCGCGACGGTGTCGATACCGATCTTCGTGGCGATCGTGAGGGTGGGCGCTGCGACGAGGAAGCTCAGGAACCGGCGACGGCCGAGGCCGCCGGACTCCTGGCCGTCAGTCGTGGTGGGACTGGCCATCGGGAAGATCCCTTCGAGAGCGCGCGGTGAAGGCGGGGACCCTCGCGCGGCCTGGGGTTGGATGGCGACACGCTAGGCATCGGCATTTGGCCTAGTCAACGCGCAGTAGTCGTGTCAGCTCATCTGTGTGACGAGGTGACAGCGAAGAGCCCCAAATGTGTGACGCGCCACAGTGCGGATGGCGCAGCCAAGCCCCCGAACGCGTCAGATGGAGTCGCGCTCCCGGCCCGCTTCGAGCAGGTCTTCGCGGGCGCGGGCGATACGAGAGCGCACGGTGCCGACCGGGCAGCCGCAGATCTCGGCGGCCTCGGCGTAGGAAAGCCCCAGCACCTGGGTGAGGACGAGGACCTCGCGTCGCTCCGGGTCGAGCCCGTCGAGCAGCATCCGCAGCTCCACCAGGTCCTCGAACCCCGCGACACCTTCCGCCTGCCGGGCGCCACGACGCTCGGCGGTGGCCTCCCAGTCGACGTCGGCGAGCTTCGGACGGGCCGAAGCCGCCCGGATGCGGTCGACGACCACGCGGCGCGCGATCGACAGGAGCCAGGTCCGCGAGGAGGACCGGCCGGCGAACCGGCGCAGGCTGCCGAACGCCCGTAGGTACGTCTCCTGGGTGAGATCGTCGGCGGCGCCGACGTCGGCGAGGTGCGCGACGAAACGCCAGACGTCCGCCTGGGTGGCTCGCACCCAGTCCTCGAGCGCCCGCCGGTCGCCGCGGGCGGCGGCGAGTGCGAGCTCGGTCACCCGCTCGTCGTCGTGGTTGCGCGGCCCGGCCATACGAGAAACGTAGCAGCGTCGCGGGAACCGGGGCAGGCCCGCGCCCGACAAGTGAGACGTGAAGTGCGAGACCTGCCGCGAGGCCCTGTCGGCCCGGCTCGACGGCGAAACCGAACCCGCCCCGCCCGAGGTGGTCGACCGGCACGTGGCCGGCTGCGCCGCCTGCCGGTCGTGGCTCGCCGGCGCCGAGCGGCTGCACCGGACGATGCTGCTGCGCCCCGCTCCCCCGGTCCCGGACCTCACCGCCGTCATCCTGGAACGCACCCCCGCCCCGCCGAGCGAGGGCTGGCCGGCCCGGATCGCCCTGGCCGTGGTCGCGATCGCGCAGCTCGGCCTCGCCTTCGCCCAGCTGCTGGGCGTCGAAGACCACGCCGCGGGACACGGCACGGAATCCCTGATCGGGCACCTGTCCCACGAGAGCAGCGCGTGGAACCTCGCCGTCGGCGTCGGGCTCGGCTGGGCGGCCGTCCGCACGAAGGCGGCCGCGGGACAGCTGCCGGCGCTGACCGGTTTCGTCGCGCTGCTCCTGGCCCTGTCCGCGGGCGACCTCGTCGCGGGACAGGTCACCGCCGGGCGCGTGCTCACCCACGGATTGGTCGTCGCCGGAGTCCTGCTGCTGTACGTGGTGAACCGGCAACACCGTCTGCGCAACCGCCCCAGCCCGGCGACGACGGCCGACACCTCGGACGGCTACCCCGCCGAAGCGGGCCACGAAACCGGCGAAGCACCCGAACGACCTCGTCAGCACAGGGGATTCCGGCGCCCGGCGAGCCGTCACGTCGCCTGACCGGAGTATCACCGGCATGGTCTAGACCATTGCCGGTCACGGGGAGCACACGTCCGGATACCGGTGATTCACCGGATTTCACGCGCGGCGTGCACGATTTGCGGCCTGGGCACGGTTATCGTCGCCGGGGAGCCACCGAATGTAAACCTTCTTGCCCTTTTCGGGCCGGACCCGGATAACTTTGGTGGGAACACCTTGGTTCGACAGGAGGCGAAGCTCGTGGTTGGCGCAGAAAGTCCGCCCGTCGGCACCCCCGCCGGGATGCGGAAGATCAATCAGCGCGCCGTGCTGGACCTCCTGCGCCGCACCGGCCCCGCGACACGACCGCAAGTCGCCAAGGACACCGGTCTTTCGAAACCCACGGTGAGCCAAGCGTTACTGGCCCTCGAAGCGGCCGGGCTCGCCAGGGCGACCGGGCACACCTCGACCGGCACCGGCCGGTCCGCCGTCCTGTACGAAGCGGACCCCACGGCCGGGTACGTCCTGGGTGTCGACATCGGACGCGAGCATCTCCGCGTCGCCGTCTCGGATCTCGGTCACACCGTGGTCGCCCGCCGTGACGAGCGGAACACCTCGCGTTCGGGCACCGCTCTCGTCAGCGCCGTCGGCGCCCTCGCGGCGGCGACGGTCCGCGAAGCGGGACTGAGCCAGGCCGACATCATCGTGCGCGTCCTCGGCTCGCCCGGGGTCGCGGATCCGGACAAGCGCTGCTTCCGGCACGCGCCGAACCTGCCCGGCTGGGGCAAGGCCGGGCTGCTCGACGAGCTCGAAGGCGTCCTCGGCCCGGATCTGATGGTCGAGAACGACGCGAACCTCACCGCCGTCGGCGAATGGGAACGCGGTGCCGCGACCGGCGCGTCCGTGTTCGCCTGCATCACCATCGGCACCGGCGTCGGCATGGGCGTGATGGTGAACGGCCAGGTCTTCCGCGGCGCGACGGGCGCGGCGGGCGAGATCGGCTACCTGCCCTACGGCCAGTCGCGCGCGGCGGCCGAGGGCGAAGAGCCCCCGCCGGTCCGCGGCCACCTCGAAGAGGCGACGGCGGCGCAGTCCGTCGTCCGCGGCGCCCGCGAACTCGGCCTCGGCACGGCCAAATCGGCGCGCGAGGTCTTCCGGCTCGCCCGCGACGGCGACGAGCTCGCGATGCGCGCCGTCGAAGCGGAGGCGGACAGGCTCGCGTACACCGTGGCTTCGGTGGCGGCGGTGATCGACCCGGAACTGATCGTGCTCGGCGGCGGGATCGGCACCGCGGCCGATCTGCTGCTCGACCCGATCGACCGCGCCCTGCGCTCGTTCACCCCGCTCGTCCCGTCGGTCGTCCAGGGCGAACTCGGCGACGACGGCGTGCTGACCGGCGCGATCAGCGTCGGGCTGCGTGCCGCCGAGGGCCTGGTCTTCGAACGGAAGGTAGGCGCGGCCTAACCGGCGCGCCGCCAGGCCTTTCCGCCGGCGCTGACCCGCCACGGCGCCAGCCTCAGCACGGTGATGTCCGCGTCCAGCGGATCGTCACCGCCCATGATCTTCGGGTCGAACCCCAGCGGTTCCGGCGTTTCCGACGCCAGACGCCACAGGTGCCGTCGCGTTTCCTCGTCGTCGGCGTAGACGGCGCCGCATTCGGCGACGGCGACCTCGTGCGCCGGATCCCAGTACGAGCAGGAGACGAAAGGCGTACGCGCCAGGTGCGCCTTCTTCAACGGCGCCGGCCGGGTGAACAGGTGCCCGACGAGCTCGCCGTCCCGCTCCTCCCAGATCGGGTGCACCACCCGCGACCTCGGCCTGCCCTGTCTGTCGACAGTCGCGAGCGTGCACCAGACCACGCGGTGGGCGACGCGGACGAACTCCGTCCTCAGTTCCGGCGGGATCATGCTAGATTCCACAACCATGGTTGTGGATCCTACGCCGTCGAACCTCGACCTGTCAGTCGTCTCGCTGTTCGCGGGCTGGGCGATGGGCGGCGAAGTCCAGCGGCGGCTGACCGCCGACGGGCTCGGCGAACCGCGGTTCAACGACGGCGTCGTGTTCCAGCACGTGCTCGCGGAGCCGCTGTCGATCTCCGCGCTCGCCGAACGGATGGGCGTGACCCAGCAGGCGGCGTCGAAGGCCGTCGCCGACCTGGAACGCCGGGGCCTGCTGCGGCGCGAGCCCGATCCGGCCGACGCGCGGACCCGGCTGCTGCACCTGACGGACCAGGCCGAAAAGACGATCGCGGCGTCGCGGGAACATCGTGCCGCGGTGGAAAAGGAGCTCGCCGACGAATTCGGCGAAGAACGCGTCGCGGACGCGAAAGCCTTGCTGGCCGGGATACTCGGCCGCTACGGCGACCCGGAAGCGATCCGGGGTCGCCGGGTATTACCTCCGCGGTAATCGACGGCGGCACACCCGCGCGGAACGATGAGCGGCATGACCACAGCGAAGAAGATCGTCGTCGATTGCTTCGAGAACCTGTTCGCGCACAAGGACTTCGCCGCCGCGGGCGCGAACGTGCACCCGGATTTCGTCACCCACAGCCCGGGCTTCCCATCCGGCCGCGACGCTTTCGTCGAAGCGATGCGGACTTCGCCGATGATCGGCGCCGACGTCTCCGTGAAACGCGTGATCGCCGACGAAGACCACGTCGTCGTACACCTGCACGTCGTCCCGCCGGGCGAGGAACACGGGATGGCCGTCGTCGACATCGTGCGAGTGGCGGACGGGCTCATCGTGGAGCACTGGGACGTCAAGCAGCCGGTGCCGCCCGGTGCGGAAATGTTCTAGGGCTTGATGATCAGGCAGGTGCTCGACGCGGTCGCGAGCACCTTGCCCGCCGGGTCGCGGATGTCGCCCTCGGCGAACGCGACGCGCGAACCGGCCTTCACGATCCAGCCGTGCGCGCGGATCTCCCCCACCGAACCGGAAATGGCGCGCAGGAAGTTCACCTTCAACTCGACCGACGTGTACCCGACCCCGGCGGGCAGGGTCGAGTGCACCGCGCACGCCACCGCCGAGTCCAGCAGGGTCGCCGCGACGCCGCCGTGCACGGTCCCGATCGGGTTGTACAGCGACTCGTCCGGCGTCGCGGCCAGCACGACGTCGCCCTCGGCCACGCTCACCCAGCGCATGCCGAAATGCGCCGAGATCGGCGCCGGCGGGATCCGCCCCTCCGCGATACCGGTCAGGTAGTCGAGCCCGGACAGCTCGCGGCCGAGCCGGGCGGTGGGCAGCGGATCCTGCCAGGTCACGATCTTCTGCCTGGTCTCCGCGGTGGCGTCGACGGTCATACATGCCCCCTAAGACGGTCGTCCTAGATTTTCCTAAGACGATCGTCCTAGTCAAGGGCTATGCTGACGGACGTGTCGGATGCCACCACCCGCGAGCGCATGATCTCGACCGCGATGACGCTTTTCCGCCGAGAGGGCTACCAGGCGACCTCGTGGCGGCGGCTGGTCGAACAGGCCGGGACGCCGTGGGGGTCGGCGTATCACCACTTCCCCGGCGGCAAGGAGCAACTGGCGGTCGCCGCGATCGAACTCGGCACCGCCGTCGTGGCGAAGACCGTCCGCCGCGCTTTCGAGCGCAACGAGACCGTCGAGGACGCCGTCGGCTGGTGGTACCGCAAGGCGGGCGAAGCACTGGCCGCCGACGACTACCGCGGCGGCTGTCCGCTCGCCACGATCACGCTGGAGATGGCGCACGCGTCGCCCGCGATCACCGAGGCGTGCCAGGACGCGTTCGCCGCCTGGCACGTGCTGCTGGTGGAGCTGCTCACCGGGCACGGCGCCGAGAACGCCGAAGACCTCGCGACGGCCATCGTGAACAACCTCGAAGGCGCCCTGCTGGTCAGCCGGATCCGCCGCTCGCCCGATCCGCTGGAGCGGGCCGCGCGACACGTCGCGCTCGTGGTCGGCGCCACCCGACAAAGCCGAGCGGGTACCGGCGAGCGCGGGTAGCGTGGCCAGACATGATCGGTCTGCCCGACACCATCACGGCCTGCCTCTTCGACCTCGACGGCGTGCTGACCGGAACCGCGGCCCAGCACCGCGAAGCGTGGAAGCGCACGTTCGACGACTTCCTGCGCGCCCGTGACGGCGATTCGTACTCTCCCTTCACCGACACCGACTACGCGGCTTACGTCGACGGGCGGCCGAGGGCCGACGGCGTCCGCACTTTCCTCTCCTCGCGTGGGATCGAGCTACCCGAGGGGAAGCCGGACGACGGCATCGACGCCGCCACCGTCAACGGCGTCGGGAACCGCAAGAACCAGCTGGTGCTGAAGATCATCGACGACGAAGGCGTCACCCCGTACCCGGGTTCCGTCCGGTACCTGGAGGCGGCGAAGGCGGCCGGATTGCGCATCGGGGTCGTCACCTCGTCGGCCAACGGCGCGAAGGTGCTCGACGCCGCCGACCTGACCAAGTTCGTCGAGGCGCGGATCGACGGGATCGTGATCTCCGAGAAGGGTTTGCGCGGCAAGCCCGCCCCCGACTCGTTCCTCGCCGGCGCCGAGGCGTTCGACGTCGCGCCTGAGAACGCCGCCGTCTTCGAAGACGCGCTCGCGGGTGTGCGGGCCGGAAAGGACGGTGGGTTCGGTTACGTGGTCGGGGTGAACCGCGCGCATCAGGCGGGAGAGCTGCTCTCGCACGGTGCCGACGTCGTGGTGGACGACCTGGCCGAACTCCTGGAGGACCGCAAGTGACCGAATCGTTTCTCCGCGGCTACGAGGTCTCGCCCTGGGAGCTGCGCTGGCACGGCATGGACGTCGACGCGTTGCAGCGCACCGAATCGGCGTTCGCGGTGTCCAACGGGCACATCGGTCTGCGCGGCACGCTGGAGGAGGCCGAGCCCCGCGGTCTGCCGGGCACCTATCTCAACGGTTTCTACGAGCAGCACGACCTTCCGTACGCGGAAACCGGTTACGGCTACCCGGAAGAGGGACAGACCGTCGTCAACGTGACCGACGGCAAGGTCATCCGGCTCCTGGTCGAGGACGAGCCGCTCGACATGCGGTACGGACAGGCGACCGACCACGACCGCGTCCTCGACTTCCGGAAGGGCACGCTCGCGCGCGACACCGTGTGGTCCTCCCCGACCGGGCGCCGGGTACGGGTGAAGACCGAGCGCCTGGTCTCCTTCACCCAGCGGGCCGTCGCCGCGATCCGGTACGAGGTCGAACCGCTCGACGACGATCTCCAGCTGGTGGTGCAGTCGGATCTGCTGGCGAACGAACCGGTCGAGTCCGACACACGTGACCCGCGCGTCGCGGCGGCGCTGGAGTCGCCGCTGGTCGGCGAGTACCACCACGCGGAGGCGTACCACGCCGTGCTGGTGCACCAGACCCGCCGGTCCGGGCTGCGGATGGCCGCCGCGATGGACCACAAGATCGACGTCTCCGACGGAGTGCGAACGCATATCGAGGCCGAGGAGGATCTGGCGCGGCTCACCATCGCCGTGGACGTGCCCAAGGGCGGACGCCTGCGGATCACCAAGTTCCTCGCTTACGGCTGGTCCGCGCAGCGTTCGGTGCCCGCCGTCCGCGCCCAGGTCGAGGCCGCGCTGGCCGGGGCGCGGCAGACCGGCTGGAAGGGCCTGCTCGCCGAGCAGAAGGAGTTCCTCGACGGCTTCTGGGCGACCTCGGACATCGAGATCGACGGCGATCCGGAACTCCAGCAAGCGGTCCGGTTCTCGCTCTTCCATCTCCTGCAGGCCGGGGCCCGCGGCGAGACGAGAGCCCTGGCCGGCAAGGGATTGACCGGCCCCGGCTACGACGGGCACGCGTTCTGGGACACCGAGACGTTCGTCCTGCCCGTGCTCACCTACAGCATGCCGGACGCCGCCAGGGACGCGCTGCGCTGGCGTCACTCCACTTTGGATAAAGCGCGGGAACGGGCCGCGCAGCTGGGTCTGCGCGGCGCCGCGTTCCCCTGGCGGTCCATCAACGGCGCGGAATGTTCCGCGTACTGGCCGGCGGGCACGGCCGCGTTCCACGTCAGCGCGGACATCTCGGACGCCGTCGTGCGCTATCTCAACGCCACCGGCGACGACGAGTTCATGCGCACCTGCGGCGCGGAACTGCTCCTCGAAACCGCGCGGATGTGGTTGTCACTGGGTCATTTCGACCGGCGGGGCCGGTTCCGGATCGACGGCGTCACCGGGCCGGACGAGTACTCCGCGGTGGCGGACAACAACGTGTACACGAACCTCATGGCACGCCGGAACCTGTTCTACGCCGCCGAAATCTGCGGAGCACACGAAGACGTGGCGTCCGCCTTCGAGGTCACCGAGGACGAGGTCGCGCTGTGGCGCAAGGCGGCCGACTCGATGCTGGTGCCCTACGACGAGGATCTCGGCGTCCACCCGCAGTCCGAAGGCTTCCTGGAGCACGACGAGTGGGATTTCGAGGCCACGGACCCGGATTTCTACCCGCTGCTGCTGAACTTCCCGTACTTCGACCTGTACCGCAAGCAGGTGGTGAAGCAGGCGGATCTGGTACTCGCACTGCACCTGTGCGGCGATTCCTTCACCCCGGAGGAGAAAGCCCGCGATTTCGCCTACTACGAGGCGCGGACGGTACGGGATTCCTCACTGTCGGCGGGCACTCAGGCCGTGGTGGCGGCGGAGGTCGGGCATCTCGAACTGGCCTACGACTACCTCGCCGAGGCCGCGCTCACCGACCTGCACGACGTGCACAACAACGTCCGCAACGGCCTGCACCTGGCCTCGCTGGCGGGCGCGTGGCAAGGCACCGTCGCCGGGTTCGGCGGCCTGCGTGACCACGGCGGACGGCTGACCTTCGCGCCGCGCCTGCCGCCGCAGCTGCGGCGCATCGCGTTCCGGCTGACCTTCCGCGGCACCCGGTTCCAGGTCGAGATCGACCGCGAAGGCGCGACGTATCACGTGATCACCGGGGAGCCGCTGGAACTGGCGCACCACGGCGAGACCTTCACGGTGAACTCCGAACCGGTGCGGCTGCCGATCCCGGCGCTGGATCCGGGTCCGGCTCCGGCTCAGCCCACGGGCCGCGCTCCGGCGCGGAGGCGGCCGAAGGGCGCTTGACCGCTCCGCGAAACGTCATGAAAGGGTCGTTCAGGACATTTTCTGTCCTGAACGACCCTTTCATGACACACGCGGGCCGATCCCCCTGCCGCTCAGTCCGGGGGTTCGACCGGCACTTCACCGCTGCCGGGCACGCCGTCGACCTCTTCGGTGCCGTGCGGCCCGAGGTCGCGGTTGGGCGCGCTGGGCACGTCGGTCTTCGGCTGGATCCCGCGAAGGTCGTCGAGGTCTTCTTCCTCGTCCTGTCCGAAGCTCTTCTTGCTTTCCCTCATATGTCCGGGGTACCCGTTCCCGGCCCGATACGCCAGTTTTCAGGCGGCTTTCGCCGGTTTGCCGTCCAGGGTGACCAGGCCGTCGAGCATGCCGAGCAGCAGGCCGTCCCTGGTGGACCACGGGCAGATGGCGACCTGACCGCCGGAAAGCGTCAGCAGCGCCTCGGCGACGATCGCGCCCGCGAGAGCCTGATGCGAACGCTGCCGCGAGATGCCCGGCAGCTCGGCGCGGCGTTTCGCCGGCAGTTTCGCCAGCCGCGGGATCCAAGCGCGAAGGTCGTCGAGGTACAGCTCCCGCGAACGGGACGGCCGGTCACCGGCCAGCCGGGCGAGTTGCCGCAGCACCTTGGAGCAGCCGACGGCGCGGTGGTCGCGGATGTGCGGCAGGACGTCCTGCATCGCGTCGCGGACCTCGTCGAGCACGTGCTCCCGCATCGCCCGCACGACCTTGGGTGACGGGCATTCGGTGGCGAACCAGTCCCGTGTCAGCGAGCGGGCGCCGAGCGGCAGCGAATGCGCGAACCCGGCTTCCTCGGAGTTCCCCGCGGCGAGTTCGACGGTCCCGCCGCCGATGTCGAGCACCAGCAGCCCGCCGGCCGAAGCGCCGTACCACCGGCGCGCGCCGACGTAGGCCAGTTCGGCCTCGCGGCGGCCGGTGAGGAACCGCAGTTTGACCCCGGTGGCCTTCGCGACGTCGCAGACGACCTGCTTCACGTTCGCCGCGTCGCGGATCGAGGAGGTGGCGAGCGGGTACACGTCCTCGACGCCGTGCTTGGCGGCCATGGTCATCCCCGCTTCGACGGCGGAAGAGACCGCGTCGATGCCGCGCCGGGTCAGGTTTCCGTCATCGTCGAGTTCCCGGTCGAGCCGCAGTCGCGTCTGGTGGCTCAGCACGGGGTCGAGTGGCGAACCACCCTTGGCCAGAACCACCAGCCGCGCGCTGAACGACCCGACGTCCAGGACCGCGGCGGACGGCTCGCCGATCTGCTTGCGCACGCGAGGCACCTCACCTTCGTCGCGAACGTATTCCCCCGAGGACTCGCTTCCACTCCTGATAATGGCGGATTTTCCGCCCGTTCAGGCGTGGTTTACGTTCCCTTTCCACCGGGAAGACGTTTTTTGACCACGATGGGGCTACACCGGCGCAGGTCAAGTATACCGTACCGATACAGGTGAGAGTTTCGACTCCTTCGCGCGGCTAACCAACCAGTTCGCGCAACTTCGAAACCTGCGCGACGCGGGCTTCGCGACCGGGCAGCATCGGGTTGACCACCAGCGTGGTCGCGCCTGCCTCACGGAAGGCTGCCAGCCGCTCCTTCACGTACCCCTCGGACCCGATCAGCGAAATCGCCCTGATCAGCTCCTTCGGCACCGCCGCGGCGGCCTCGTCCTTCTTCCCGTCCAGGTACAGGTCCTGGATGAGCTTGGCTTCGGCCTCGTAGCCGTACCGCTGGGCGAGACTGTTGTAGAAGTTCTTGCCGCGCGCGCCCATCCCGCCGATGTACAGCGCCAGCATGCCGCGCAGGTGGTCCAGCATCCCGTCGACGTCGTCGCCGATGGCCAGCGCGGTACCCACGAAGGTGTCCAGCTCGCCCAGCGACGGGTCACGCTTCGCCTTGCCCTCGGCCAGCGACGCGCCCCAGACCTCGGCGGCCTTCTCGGGGTGGAAGAAGATCGGCTCCCAGCCCTCGGCGAGTTCGGCGGTGAGCGCGACGTTCTTCGGGCCGATCGAGGCCAGCAGGATCGGGATGCGCTCGCGCACCGGGTGGTTGATCAGCTTCAGCGGCTTGCCGAGGCCCGTGCCCTGTTCCGGCGGCAGCGGGATCGTGTAGTGCGCGCCGGAGTGCACGACCTTCTCCCGCCGCCACACCTGACGGCAGATGTCGATGATCTCGCGGGTGCGGCCGAGCGGCGCGTCGTACTTCACGCCGTGGAAACCCTCGATGACCTGCGGACCGGACGCGCCGATGCCGAGGGTGAACCGGCCGTCGGAGACGAAATCGAGCCCGGCGGCGGTCATCGCGGTGAGCGTCGGCGTCCGCGTGTAGATCTGGAAGATGCCGGAGGCGATCTGGACCCGCTCGGTCTTCGCCGCGACGTAGCCGAGCTGGCTGACCGCGTCGAACGAGTAGGCCTCCGGGACGAAGACGATGTCCAGCCCGGCCTTCTCCAGCTCGACGATGTCCGCCACGCTCTCGGCGAACCCGCCGGCGTAGTTGATCGCGGTCCCGATCCTCATCGTCGTCTCCTAGCAAGTTACTGAGCGGTTGCTTAGTACCAGTGTCGCGTGAGACCCCTGCGAAGGCAAGACGGCGGGCGCCCGAGGGCACCCGCCGTCTTCACGCCGCGCTTCACTTCACTGCGCGGCGACCCAGGCCTTCACCACGTTGTCCAGCACTCGCAGCGGCAGGATGCCGTTGCTCAGCACGACCTCGTGGAAGCCCTTGATGTCGAAGCGGTCGCCGAGGGCGGCTTCGGCCTCGGCGCGGACCCGCTCGATCTCCAGCCGTCCGACCATGTACGACAGCGCCTGCCCGGGAACCGCGGCGTAGCGGTCGATCTCGGCCTCGATCTCCACCCTGGCCATCGGGGTGTTCTCGGCGAGATAGTCGACAGCCTGCTGACGGCTCCAGCCGAGCGCGTGCATCCCGGTGTCGACGACCAGGCGGCCGGCGCGCATCGAGTCCTGGGTCAGCATGCCGAACCTGGTCAGATCGCTGGAGTACAGACCCATCTCGTCGGCGAGGCGCTCCGAGTAGAGCCCCCAGCCTTCGACATAGGCGTTGACGTCCGCGTGCCCGCGCAACATCGGCAGGCCCTTGAGCTTGTGCGCGATGCAGATCTGGAAGTGATGCCCCGGAACGGCTTCGTGGAAGGCGATCGCCTCGCTCGTGTGCTTCGGGCGCAGCTCGGCCTCGTGGGTGTTCGCGTAGTACGTGCCCGGCCGCGAGCCGTCGAGCGCCGCCTCGATGTAGTACGCGAGCGTGCCGCCCGGAGCCTCCGCGGGCGGGACCGGCTCGACCTGGCACCGCTCCTCGGGGATCGTCGAGAACCAGTGCGGGGCAACGGCTTCGGCGCGGGTGATGGCGTCACGCGCGGCGTCGAGCAGTTCGTCTCCGTCCCGCCAGCGCAGGGCCGGGTCGGTGCGGAGCCGCTCGAAGATCTCGGCGAGATCCTTGGTGCCGAAGATCTTCTCGCCCAGCTCGCGGTACTGGTCGGCCAGTTTCGCGATCATGTCGAGCCCGGTGTCGTGCAGATCCTGCGCGGTGCGCTCGGTGGAGGTGTGCGCCCGGATCAGCGCGGCGTACTTCTCCTGCCCGCCGGGAAGCGCGCACAGACCCGGCTCCTTTTCGGACTTCGCCACGGGACGCAGCTCGGTGGTGAGGAAGTCGCGGTACCGGGTGTAGGCCGGCCGGACGACCTCGGCCAGCAGCCGGTCGCGTTGGGCTTCGTAGCCCTCCACGGCGACGGACGCGGTGAGCGCCAGCGGGTCACCCGCCTCGTCGCCGAGATAGCGCTCCACGTAAGCGATCCCGCCTTCGACGAGGAAGCCGGGCGGGACCAGCCCGTCGGCCGCCGCCGCGCGCTGGCGCACGATCAGGGCGTCCAGGTAGTCGCCCAGTCCGTTCAGCCGCTTCAGGTATCCCCGGACCTTCTCCTCGTCGTTCAGGGACAGCACCGCGAGCTCGTTCAGGATGAACAACGCGGGCGAGGCCAGCCCGTCGCTGACCGAGAACTCGGCGGCGCGCGCGTCGGTCACGTCGACCATCGCCTTCGCCTGCTGGATCACGACCTCGCGAGTGACCGCTTCGGCGGTGGAAAGTCCTTCGGCGCTCAGGGCTTCGGCCCGCTCGGCGATGGCGACCGCAGCCGCGCGCTGGGCGGCCGCGGCCTCCGCGCTCGGATCCGGCAGGGAGCCTTCGTCACCGGGGAGCCCGAGCAGCGAACGCCACAGCGGGAGCTCGTCGAACTTGAGCTCCATCAGCTCTTCGGCGAGGCTGTTCGGGGTGTCGCCGTGGCCGGCGACCCAGTCGCGGACCACGCCGTCCAGCACCGAAAGCGGCAGCGCTCCGCCGCCGAGGACGACGTCGTGGAAAGCCTTGATGTCGAACCGGCCGCCCAGCGTCAGCTCGGCTTCCGCACGGATGCGCTGGATCTCCAGCCGTCCCACCATGTACGACAGCGCCTGGCCGGGGAAGGCGATGTAACGGTCCACTTCGGACTCGATCTCGACCAGTGCCATCGGCGTGTTCTCGGTGAGGAAGTCGATGGCCTGGCGGCGGCTCCAGCCCAGCGCGTGCAGCCCGGTGTCCACGACCAGACGGCCGGCGCGCATCGAATCCATGGTCAGCATGCCGAGCTTCGCGACGTCGTCGGAGTACAGGCCCATCTCGTCGGCGAGGCGCTCGGTGTAGAGACCCCAGCCCTCGGCGTACGCGGTGAAGTCGCCGACGCGGCGCAGCAGCGGGAGTTCGCTGAGGCTCTGCGCGAGGCTGAGCTGGAAGTGGTGGCCCGGGATGGCCTCGTGGAACGCCGTCGCCTCGGCCGCGTGCCGGAACCGCTCTTCGGCCTTGTGGGTGTTGGCGAAGTAGATCCCCGGGCGGGAGCCGTCGACGGCGGGCCACATGTAGTAGGCGGCGGGCGCGCCGGGCGCGGATTCGGCCGGGACCGGCTCGACCGTCCACGGCTGCGGCGGGATCCGGCCGAACCAGTTCGGCGCCTCGGCTTCGGCCCTGGTGATGGCCGCGCGGGCGGAATCCAGCAGCTCGTCCGCGCTGGACCAGCGCAGGGCCGGGTCGGTGCGGAGCTTGGTGAAGATTTCGGCGAGGTCGGTGGTGCCGAAGACGCGGGAGCCGTACTCGCGATACTCATCGGCGAGGTTCGCGATCACGTCGAGCCCGGTCTGGTGCAGCTCGCGCGGGGTGCGGACGGTCGTGGTGTGCATCTCGGCGAGCAGGGCGTAGATGCGCTCGCCGTCGGGCAGCCAGCAGACGCCGGGCTTGTCCTCGGGGCGGCCGTGCGGCGCGATCTCCTTCGCGAGGACCTCGCGGTACTCGGCGATCGCGGGCCGGACGACGTCGCGCAGCAGTCCGGCGCGGCGGGTCTCGAAGTCCTCGTCGGGCGCGGGCTGGCGCAGCAGCGGGTCGGCCGACGGCTCGGCGAGGTGCCGGTCGAGGTACGCGACGGCGGCGTCGACCAGGTACGCGACCGGGACCAGGCCGCGGGCGACGCCGTCGCGGTGCCGCCGCGCGGCCTGCTTCAGGTACTCCGGGATCGCGGCGATCCGCCCGAGGTGCGCCTCCGCCTGCGCGCCCGTGCCGACCGACATCATCGGCAGCACGGTGAGCACCTCGGCGGCGGGCGAGATGAAGAGGTCACTGACGGTGAACTCGACGAACCGCGAGTCCAGCAGCGCGATCCTCGCCCGTGCCGTCGCGATCAGGACGTCCCGGGTGGTCTTCTCCTCCGCGCTCAGGCCGTCGGTGCCGAGCGCCTCGGCCCGCTCGGCGAGATCGGCCAGCTTCGCGCGGAAGGCGTCGCCCGCGGCCTCGCTGAGGTCGGTGAGCCCGGTCGATTCGGGACGGAAGCCCTGCAAAGCGGGCGTGACCGGCTCGGCGTCGAACAGGACTTCGACGAACTCGTCGGCGAGGGCGGAGACTTCGCTCATGTTTCTTCCCCAGGGGTCGGTGGAGGCGGTGCCTCCGACCCTAATGGAGAGCGCGTACTACCGAAGCCGGGTTTTGCCGCGGGCGGACGGCCACTCCCACGGTGCCGGGGACGAGACGGTAGCGTTCCCGGACGTGGCCGTGACCGATCCCGTGGACATCCGCCTGCTCGCCGCCCTCGCGGACCTGGGCAAGGCGGCGGTCCACGAACTCGCGGCGAAGGTCGGCATGGATCCGCGTGAGGTCGCGTACCGCCTGGTCGCGCTGTCCGGCAGCGGGTTGCCGCTGCTCGTGGGTGTGGAGAGCGACCCGAACGGGTTACGGGCCGCCATCGCGAGCGCGCCGCCATCGTGGGCGCAGCAGGCTCCTCCGCCGCAGCAGCCCCAGCGTCCGCCGGGGCAGTCCGGGCCGCACAACGTCCAAGGCACCCCCTCCGGGCCGTACAACGTCCAGGGGACGCCTTCGGGGCCGTACAACGTGCACGGCACGCCGTCGGGCCGGTACCCCGGGCCGCCGTCCGCTCCGGTGCGCCAGCCGATGGCGCCGCCCCAGCAGCAGCCACCGCCCCAGCGTCCGCCCGCCCCGCCGCAGCAGCAGTTCGCGCCGCCGCCCGCGCCCGCCGACCCGGTGATGAGCACCTGGGGCGTCCCGCAGACGGCGTCCTGGGCCCGCGGCGACGAGCAGCAGCCGGTGCCGCAGCAGGTCCCGGAGGGCAAGAAGGGCAAGACCGGCGACGTCATGGAGACCCAGGGGCTGGAGGGCGAGCAGCTCACCGTCCAGTTGCTGGAGGTCCAGGACCCGGCGGACTACCTGTTCAGCGCGGCGGGCTACTCGCTGGAGGCCGGGGAACGGTCGGTCGTGGTGCACACCGAGATCACCAACCGCGGGAACATCCCATTCGTGTCGCTGCCGGACAACTACCTCGAACTGCTCACCGCGGACGGCAAGCCGATCGCGAAGGCGCCGGTCTCCCTGACCTCGCGGCCGCCGCACAAGATCGGCGTCCGGCCGGGAGAGACGCTCGGCGGGCACACGGTCTACGTGCTGCCGGACGCCACCCGCGTGGTCGCCGTGCGCTGGTCGCCGCGGCCGGAACCGGACGAACGCACCCTGACCTGGTCGATCGACGACTGACCCCCTTCACGCCGATCCAAAGACATGAAGGGGTCCTTCACGGACCGCGCCCGCGGGGTAGCGAAGGCCCCCTTGCCTACCCTCAAGGTAGTGAAGGACTCCTTGAGGGACCTGGGTCCCTCAAGGAGTCCTTCATGGACCACCGAATCGCCTCAGGCACCTCAAGAAGCCCCAGTGACCTCATGCGTCACATCGGTCCGAGCCCCGGCGACGGCCCAAGCCCGCATTCAGAGGACGAAGGCGAGGAGGGCTAGTTCTCGTCCTGCAGGATCCGCAGCGCGTTGGCCAGGTCGTCCGGGTACTCCGACTCGAACTCGACCCAGCGCCCGTCGGACGGGTGCGCGAAGCCGAGCGTCTTCGCGTGCAGCCACTGCCGGGAAAGCCCCAGCTTGCGCGCGAGCACCGGGTCGGCGCCGTAGGTCAGGTCACCGACGCACGGGTGCTTGAGCGCCGAGAAGTGCACGCGGATCTGGTGCGTGCGCCCGGTCTCCAGCTTGATCTTGGCCAGCGACGCGGCACGGAAGGCCTCGACGACCTCGTAATGCGTCACGCTCGGCCGCCCACCCTGGACGACGGCGAACTTGTAATCGTGCCGAGGGTGCCGGTCGATCGGCGCGTCGATGGTGCCGCGCGTCGGGTCCGGATGGCCCTGGACGATGGCGTGGTAGCCCTTGTCGACGGTGCGTTCCTTGAACGCCCGCTTCAGCACGGTGTACGCGTGCTCGCTCTTCGCGACGACCATCACGCCGGTGGTGCCGGCGTCCAGCCGGTGCACGACGCCCTGGCGTTCGGCCGCGCCCGAGGTCGCGATCCGCAGTCCGGCGGCGGCGAGCCCGCCGACGACGGTCGGCCCGGTCCAGCCGGGACTCGGGTGCACGGCGACGCCGACCGGCTTCGAAATCACCACGATGTCGTCATCGTCGTGCAGGATCTTCATGCCTTCGACGGGTTCCGCCACGACCTCGACGGCCGAGGCGGGGTCCGGCAGCGTCACTTCGAGCAGGCCGCCGGCGGACAGCCGGTCCGACTTCCCGGCGGGCCTGCCGTCGAGGAAGATCTCGCCGGATTCGGCCAGCTCCGCCACGACAGTGCGGGAAAGTCCCAGCAGTTTCGCCAGCCCCGCGTCGACGCGCATGCCGTCGAGCCCGTCGGGGACGGGCAACATCCGCGCGCTCATTCGCTCGCCGCCTTCTTCTTGTCCTTTGTAGACGATCCGTCGTAGTCCTTGCCCAGCAGGGAAAGGATCACGATGAGCACACCGCCGACGCAGATCGCGGAGTCGGCGACGTTGAAGATCGCCCAGCCCTGCCCGTTCGGCGCGAACGCGGAGATCATGTCGACGACGTGTCCCTGCAGCGGCCCGGGGGCGCGGAAGATCCGGTCGGTCAGGTTGCCGAGCGCGCCCGCCAGCACCAGGCCGAGGCCGATCGCCCAGCCGACCGAGCGCAGCCGCCGGGACAGCCAGATGATGGCGACCACGACGGCGACGGCGACCAGCGCGAGCACCCAGGTCAGCCCGGTCGCCATCGAGAAGGCGGCGCCGGGGTTGCGCACCAGCTGGAAGTACACCAGCCCGCCGAGGAACTCGACCGGCTGCTTGCCCTCCAGCGTCGACACGGCGATCTGCTTGGTGAGGAGGTCGATCCCCCACAGCACCGCAGCGACGACGAACACGACGGCGACGCGCTTCTTGGGCAGCGGCGGCGCCGGTGGCGCGGTTTCGGGCTCTGTGCTCACTCCCCCATTGTCCACGGAGCGTGCTCAGGGCTCCCCGGCGGCCGCCTTCGGCCTGCTCAGGAGCGCCGCGAACGCCCCGGCGAGCGCGACCAGCGACGACAGCACCAGCGCGAGCGGTCCTTGCGCGAGCACGACGGCACAGAGCACGAACGCCGCGGCCACGACCAGCACGAGCACGCTCCGCTCCAGCCAGGCGAGCGCGACCAGGCCCAAGGTCAGCAGGATCGCGCTCCGCGCGTCGCCGTCGATCTCGAATTCCCAGAAACCGACCAGATCCGCCAGCAGGATCGCGACCAGGCCCCCGACCGCGATCGCGGCGACCTTCCACCATCGCACGGGCCGCGACCGACAAGCGTAGAAAAGCACCGTGCCGAGGTAGACCGCGAGGACGGCGAACAGCCAGTTGTCCATCCGGCTCATGCCGATGACCGAGACGGCACTCGCGGTCTCACGGCTCATCTCCAGGCCGTAGAGGCCTTGGTACACCCCCGGGCCCGGGTTGGGCGCGTAGGCGAACCATCCTCCGGATCGGCTCGAACCGACGGACAAGGCCACCACCACCAGCTGAGCGAATCCCAGCAACGCCAGCGGAAACCAGTAACGCGGTCGCTCGTTCCCCATGCGGGGTGAGGGTAGTGGGTCAGGCGCAGAACGGAGGAAGCTCCCGCGGATCGTTCTCCGGCACCCAGCGGCCCTCCGGCTTCTCGTACTGCCAGCGCGCGCCGCGGGCGACGATCTGGCGCAGCGCCAGAACGAGCCGGTCGACGTGTTCGGTGGTGCTGCCGAGGCCGAGGCTGACCCGGATGGCCTGCTGCCCCGTCGAACCGGCGGCGGAGATCAGCCGTTTGGTCGCCACGTGCGCGCAGAACGCGCCGTCCCGGACGCCGATGCCGTACTCCGCGGACAGGACCGCGGCGAGCCAGCCCGGTTCGAAGCCGTCGACGACGAAGCTGAGCGTGCCGACCCTGTCGACCGGCGCGTCGAACAGCCGCAGCTCGGCGAATCCGGGGATCCCGGCGAGACCGCGACGCAGCCGCGCCAGCAGTTCGTCCTCGTGGGCGACGATGGCGTCCCAGTTCTCGGACAGCGCCTCGCAGGCGACGCCGAGCGCGTAGACGCCGACGGTGTTGGGGGAACCTGCTTCGTGCCGCTCGGCGCCCGCGTTCCAGACCACGCCGAAGTCTTCGGCTTCGCGGGTGACGAGCTTCGTCGCACCGCCGCCGGCGAGGTACGGCTGGGCGGCGCGCAGCCAGTCGGCACGGCCGATCAGCGCACCGGCGCCGAAGGGCGCGTACAGCTTGTGGCCCGACAGCGCGATGTAGTCGACGTCCAGCTTGCGCACGGAGATCTTGCGGTGCGGCGCGAGCTGCGCCGCGTCCAGCGCGATCCGGGCGCCGTGCCGGCGCGCGACGGCCGCGATCTCCTTGACGGGCAACAGTTCCCCGGTCACGTTGGACGCGCCGGTGATGACGACCAGCCGCGGGCCCTGCGGGCAGTCCGCGAGCGCTTCGTCCACAGCGGACACCGCGGCGAGGCGGGTGCGCGGGGTCTCGATCCGGCGGACGTTCGGGCCCTTCCACGGCAGCAGCGCGGCGTGGTGGTCGGTGTCGAACACGACGACCGACGTGTGCTTCGGCAGGCTACGGGCGAGAAGGTTGAAGGAATCGGTGGTGTTGCGGGTGAAAACGACGGTATCGGTCGACCGCGCGTCGACGAAGTCGCGCAGGATCCCGCGCGTGCGCTCGTAAAGCCTGGTGGAGATCTGCGAGGCGAACCCGGCGCCGCGGTGGACGCTGGCGTACCAGGGAAGGAACTCGTCGACCGCGTCGCGCACCTTGTCCAGACACGGGGCGCTCGCCGCGTGATCGAGGTTGGCGTAGCCGATTTCGCCGCCGGTGACCAGCGGAACCCGCAGACCGGCACACGCCACCGTCGGAATTTCGTGCGAGACAACGGTTTCCGCGACGGCGGCGGGGGCGTTCGTGCGTTCGAGAGCGAGAGTCATGGTCATCCTCCGGGCCAGGGGACCCGACGAGGATCCCGCGCTTGCCCGTCGCACCACGCGACGAGCCAGGTCCTCACCCGGGGCACCCCACCGCGGAAGGAGGGTTGCCGGCCAGCTAGCCGGGGCTTGACGCTGACACTCGTGACCTACGAACGAAGTTAGCGGATCAGCGGGCGATCAAGCCACCCCTTGTCCGCATCTTGAGACGCCGCTCACGTACTCCGCAAGCGAAAAGAACCGTTGCCCGGCGCCGCGCCGCGCCGGGCAACGGGAGGTCAGACGCGGAATCGGCCCGGCAACGGGACGATCGAACGCGAAGAGACCTCGGTCGCGGTACCGGAGTACTGATCGGTGCCCGCGGTGAACTGCCAGCCGCCGAACGTCTTGCCGTCGACAGCCTCGCCGTAGGCCTCGGCGACCTTGGTCGAGACCTCGTCGTAGGACATGCCGTTCCAGTTGCCCGCGCCGACGCCGAAGTCGCGCGAGTCGCCGCCCTGGGCCGCGGCCGCGGGCAGGGTCCACAGGGTGAAGTGCACGTGGGCGCCGGTGCTGCTGCCACCGCAGGGCAGCGCGTTGCCGGTCCGGCCGAGGGCGTCGCCAGGAGCGACCTTCTGGCCGTCGGTGACCGAAATGCGCTCCATGTGGTAGTACCCGGTCCGCCAGCCGCCGTCGTGATCGACGGTCACCCAGTCACCGCCCGAGCAGTGCTGGATCCGGACCGTGCCGGCCAGCGGGGCGCGGACGGTCTTGTCACCGGGACTGAAGTCGATGGCGTTCTTCACGCCGGAGTTCCCGTCGTCCGAGTGGATCCCCGCCGAGTAGACCGACTGGCCCGTGTCGAAGGGCAAGCCGAACGCCGGGAAGGCGCCGGCCGCGGAAGCCGCCGGCGCGGCGAGAACCACTCCGACGAGTGTGGCCGCGGCCCCCAGACCGGCGAACCGTGCAGGAAGTTTCGTCACCTTGCGTACTCCTTACCCCGTGACACTCACCCATTCGATGGAGTCGATTGCCGGGAAAGTAATCCAAAAGGAGTACAAAGGGAAGAATTTTCTGAGATCAACCGACGAACAGCTGGTGCCGGTTCGTGACCTACTGGCCGGATTCGCCCTTCCACCTGGCGAGGCGTCCGGCGCGGTCGACGGCGCGGAGCCGTCGTTCGGCCGCGTCACGGGCGTCGGAGGTGGTCACGACGAGTAACTGGTCGCGTTCCTGGAGGCGGGTGTTCTTGTTGGGCGTGAAGCCGGCGCCGCCGCGGACGAGGAGGCTGATCGTCGCCCCCACCGGCAGCCGCAGTTCGGCCAGGTAGACGCCGTGCATCTTGGATCCTGCGTTGATCCGGACCTGCAGGAGTTCCGCGCCCATCTCGTCGAGCGGCGCGGAGTCGACGTCGATCTCGTGCGCTTCGGCGTGCTGGGCCAGCCCGAGCGCTCTCGCGAGCGGGGTCAGCGTCGCGCCCTGGAGCAGCGTCAGCACGATGACCAGCACGAACACCGCGTCGACCAGCTCCTGCGCGCCGGGCACGCCGGACGACAGCGGGATCAGCGCGAGCACGATCGGCACCGCCCCGCGCAACCCGGCCCAGGACAGGAACACCTGTTCTCGCCAGGGGACCTTGAACGGCAGCGCCGACAGCAGCACCGACAGCGGCCGGGCCAGCAGCAGCACGACCGCGCCCGCGACCAGGCCCTGGACCAGGCTTTCGAAGATCCGGCCCGGTGAGGCGAACAGGCCCAGCAGCACGAACAGCCCGATCTGGGCGAGCCAGCCGAGCCCCTCGGCGAAGGACAGCGTGTCCGACCGGTGCGGCAGCTTCGAGTTCCCCAGCACCAGGGCCGCGACGTAGGTGGCGAGCAGGCCCGAAGCGTGCGCGAGCTGCCCGCTCGAATACGCCACGACACAGACGGCCATCGTGGCCAGCGGATACAGGCCGGTCGCCGGGAGCGCGGCCCGTCTCAGCGCCTGCGCGCCGATCCAGCCGAAGGCCAGGCCGATCACCAGGCCGGCCGCGAGTTCGTAGACGACCAGCAGGGGCAGCGACCAGTCCACGGTCGTGCCCTCGGCGAGGACGACGACGGCGATGTAGGCCGGGGCGTCGTTGATCCCCGACTCGATCTCCAGCGCGCCGACGAGCCGCTTCCCGATACCCGCCGATCTCAGCACGGAGAAGACCGCGGCGGCGTCGGTCGAGGCCAGCACCGCGCCCCACAGCAGGGCCATCCGCCAGTCCAGGCCCAGCAGCCAGTGCAGGGCCGCGCCGGTGACCGCGATGCTCACCGCCACGGCCACTGTGGACAGTGCGATCCCGATGCCCAGCGAGGGTTTCACGGCCGTCCACCGGGTGGTGAGGCCACCTTCGGACAGGATCATCACCAGCGCGGCGAGGCCGAGGGACTGGGTGAGCTCGGGGTTGTCGTAATGGATGCCGAACCCGGCTTCGCCGAGCAGGACGCCCATCCCCAAGTACAGCAGCAGCGAGGGAAGGCCGACCCGGATCGACACCCGGACGGCGATCACGGCGACGAGAAGCACGGCGCCACCGGTGCCGAGGACGAGCGGGAGCTGCTCCATGTCGCCTCCCGTCCGGTCGCCGTGAGGGCTACAGAATAGTGAGGCAGTGGTCGTCACTCGATCGTGTACCGGTCGAAAACCGTCCGGTTGGCCTGTGTTACAGACTGTCCTTTACGGACGGCGCAGGGCGGCCAGGTCGACACCGAGGTCCGCGAACGGTTTTTCCGCCGCGGGCAGGACTTTCACCGCGCGATTGCCCTCACGGGACAACCAGCCGGCACTCACTCCGTGAGACAGTAACGCCGCGGGGACCCGTCCTGCCAAATGATCACGGCGCACTGTCCAATCGAGACAGTCACGCAACATCGCGCGGCGGCCGTCGGCGATCTCCACCCCGAGCGCGCCGAGCACCTCACGGCCGCGGCCGGTCAGCGTCAGGCCGTCGGCCTCGTCGATCAGCCCGGCGGCGAGCATCCCGTCCCGCAGCGCGACGCCGACCGTGCCCGCGAGGTGGTCGTAGCAGGTCCGGGCGAATTCGAGCCGCTTCACCCGGACCGACGAGCGCAATCCCTTCACCGGACGGTGTGCGGCGTGCTGCGCCAGATGCTCGATCAGCTCCGCCACCCGGGGGTCGGCGATCCGGACGTAGCTGTGCCGCCCCTGCTTGACCCGGACCACGAACCCGGCCTCGGTCAGCTTCGTCACGTGCTCACTCGCCGTCGACGCGGCGACCTCGGCCGCCCCGGCCAGTTCGGTCACCGTCCAGGCACGTCCGTCGAGCAGCGCGAGGCACATGGACGCACGGCTCGGGTCGGCGAGCACGGCCGCGACCTCGGCCAAGGCGATCGTTTCCATGCGTTCACCGTAGAAGACCCACGGTTCGGCGAGCGCCGAACCGTCAGCCCGCCAGGAACTTCGCCGCCAGCTGGACCGCGGGTTTCGAGTCGTTGGAACCCTCGAGCATGACCGCGAAAGCGACGTCCCCGCGATAGCCGACGAACCACCCGTTGGCGTCGGCGCCCGAACCGAACTGCGCCGTCCCCGTCTTGCCGAAGACGGTGCCGCTGCCCTTCAACGCCTTCGCCGTTCCCGTCGTGCAGACCTCGCGCATCATCGCCCGGACCTGGTTCAGCACCCCGGCGGTCGGGGCCTGGTAGCCGGTGTTGACCTTGGTCTCCAGCCCCTGCCACAGCTTCGGCACGACCGGCTTCCCGGTGGCGACCGTGGCCGCCATGAGCGTCGCGCCCAGTGGGCTGACCTGCACCTTTCCCTGTCCGATGCCAGCTTCGACCTTCTCGTCGGCGTTGCTCGACGGTTCCACCTTGCCGGTCTCGGTGGCCAGCCCGGGGATCTCGAAGTCCGCGTTGAGGCCGAGCTGCGTCGCCGCCTTCGAGAGGCCGTCCGCGGGCAGCTGCCCGGCGAGCTGCCCGAAGGTCGTGTTGCACGACGCGGCGAACGCGGTCTTCAGCGAAACGGTCCCGAGGTCGAACCCGTTCTCGTTCTTGAGCGTGCGGGTCCCGATCTGCTCACTGCCCGGGCAGGCGACCTGCGAGTCGACGGAGACCCCGCCCTGCTGCAAAGCCGCGGTCGCCGTGGCGATCTTGAAGGCCGAACCCGGCGAGTACAGGCCGCTGAGGGCCTTCGGCTGGCTCCCGGCGGCGCCGTTCTGCGCGACCGCCAGGAGTTCGCCCGAGGTCTTCATCGCGACGATGATCGCCGGGCCTTGGAAGCCGTCGACGGCTTTCTGCGCGGCGGTCTGGGAGGCCACGCTCAAGGTCGAGACCAGCGGTTTGTCGGTCTCCGAGGCCTGTCCGAACAACGTCTCGACCGGTTTGCCGGAGGCGTCGACACGGGACACGCTGACGGTGGCCGGGGTCCCGGTGCCGCCGTTCTGCTCGGACGCGACCTTGGACAACGCCCCCTGGAGCAGCGGCGCGACACCGGCCGCGTCCCCGCCGACGAGCGCTTTGCCGTCCCTGTCGGCCACCGCCGGCTTGGCCGAAGCGCGGGCGAGGGAGAGCTGCTGACCGGCTTCGAGCTTCGGGTGGATCACCGACATCGCCCAGCGGACCACCCATTTCCCGGCGTTGCGGACCAGCTCCAGCTTGCCCTCGTACCGCCAGTCGCTTCCGCCGGGAAGGCTCCACGCGGCGTGGAAGGTGGCCGACGTCGTGGTCGCGTTCCCCGGCGTGGTCGGGACCTCGCCGAGGGTCGTCTTGACCGGCGCCGCGCCGAGCGCGCCGCGTGTCGCGGACACGGCGGCCGTGGCCGCCGCCGGATCGTCGACCGGCGCACCGGTCAGGTCACCGGTGTCGAACTGCCGCAGGAACCGGGCGGCGACCTGCGCCGGGCTGTCCATCGCCGTCGCGGTGGACTCCCCTGGCCCGCCCGACGCGGCGGGTGCCTGTTCCTCCCTGACCAGCAGCACCACCGCGGCCACCACGACGGCGACGACCGCGAGCGCGGCGCCGATCAGGATCCCTCTTTTCCGGGCAGGACTCATGGATTCGCTCTCCCCATACGGCGCGCACCCCTTCGCGCGCGCCCCCGGGCGCCAGCCTGCCGATTTCCCGCGCGCGAGGTGGTCGGGCGGCGAGAAAGCGACGGTTCCGAATCCTTTTCGTGATCCCGGTGATCGGGACCTCCCGGCCAGTGTCATGAAAGGGTCGTTCAGGACGGAAAACGTCCTGAACGACCCTTTCATGACATTTCTTGCGGGACGCGCGGGTCAGGCCTTGGCGACCGCCACGGTCACCTTCGTGCCCTCCCCGACCGTCCCGGCCGAACCGTCCGCGACGTCGCCGTAGGCAACCGAAGTCGCCAGAGTCTCCGAAGCGATGAACTCCTCGTGCGTCTTCGCGGCCGCGACCACGTCCTCCGGCGCGTCGACCGTCAGCGCGATCCGGTCGGCGACGTCGAGTCCGGCGTCACGGCGGGCCTGCTGCACGACCCGGACCAGGTC
Organism: Amycolatopsis sp. NPDC089917; assembly: GCF_040684635.1. Taxonomy (NCBI): domain Bacteria; kingdom Bacillati; phylum Actinomycetota; class Actinomycetes; order Pseudonocardiales; family Pseudonocardiaceae; genus Amycolatopsis; species Amycolatopsis sp. NPDC089917. The sequence continues at coordinate 202,281 of NZ_JBFBGL010000003.1, forward strand.
GCGGGCCAGGCCCTCGGCCGCCAGTTCGTCGGTCACCTCGGTGTCGAGCAGGACCAGTCCGGCGCCGCCGGGCAGTTCCGCGGCCGCGCCGCCGCCCTTGGCGACCAGACGCCGGTCGTACTCGCCTTCGACGAGTTCGATCCCGGCGGCCACGACGGCGCCGCTCTCCGACGTCGTCCACTCGCCCGCCTTGACGGCCTTGATCACCGTCTGGACGTCCTTGCCCAGCCGCGGTCCGGCGGCGCGGGCGTTCACCGCGACCTCGAAACCGCCGTGGGCGGCGACGTCCGCGGTCAGCTCGACGGATTTGACGTTGACCTCGTCGCGCAGGATGTCGGTGAACTCGCGCAGCGAGTCGGCCTCGTGCGCGGCGACGACCAGCTTGGCCAGCGGCAGCCGCACCCGCAGCTTGTTCGACTTCCGCAGCGAAAGCGCCGAAGACGCCACCTGGCGCACCCGGTCCATCGCCGTCACCAGCGCCGCGTCGGCGGGCAGGTCGAGCGCGTTCGGCCAGTCGGCCAGGTGCACCGAACGACCGCCGGTCAGCCCGCGCCAGACGACCTCGGTGGTCAGCGGCAGCAGCGGCGCCACCACCCGCGACGTCACCTCCAGCACGGTGTGCAGGGTGTCGATCGCGTCCTGCTCGCCCGCCCAGAACCGGTCGCGCGAGCGGCGCACGTACCAGTTCGTCAGCACTTCCAGGAAGTCGCGGACGGTCGAGCAGGCACCGGCGACGTCGTAGGTGTCGAGCGCGTGCTCGACGTCGGTCACCAGTTCGTGCGTCTTCGCCAGCACGTACCGGTCGAGGATGTGCTTCGAATCCGTGCGCCACTTGCCTTCCACGCCTTCGGCGTTCGCGTAGAGCGCGAGGAAGTAGTACGAGTTCCACAGCGGCAGCACGGCCTGGCGGACGGCGTCGCGGATGCCCTTGTCGGTGACGACCAGGTTGCCGCCGCGCAGGATCGGGCTCGCCATCAGGTACCAGCGCATCGCGTCGGAGCCGTCGCGGTCGAAGACCTCGTTGACGTCCGGGTAGTTGCGCAGCGACTTGGACATCTTCTGGCCGTCCGAGCCGAGGACGATCCCGTGCGAGACGCAGGTGCGGAACGCCGGCCGGTCGAACAACGCGGTCGCCAGCACGTGCAGCAGGTAGAACCAGCCGCGGGTCTGCCCGATGTACTCGACGATGAAGTCGCCCGGGTAGTGGTGCTCGAACCACTCGGTGTTCTCGAACGGGTAGTGCACCTGGGCGTACGGCATCGAGCCCGAGTCGAACCAGACGTCGAACACGTCCTCGATCCGGCGCATGGTGGACTTCCCGGTCGGGTCGTCCGGGTTGGGCCGGGTCAGCTCGTCGATGAAGGGCCGGTGCAGGTTCTCCAGCCGGACGCCGAAGTCGCGCTCGAGTTCGTCGAGCGAGCCGTAGACGTCCGTGCGCGGGTACGCCGGGTCGTCCGACTGCCACACCGGGATCGGCGTGCCGAAGTACCGGTTGCGGGAGACCGACCAGTCGCGGGCGTTCTCCAGCCACTTGCCGAACTGGCCGTCCTTGACGTTCTCCGGGTACCAGGTGATCTGCTGGTTCAGCTCGATCATCCGGTCCTTAAACTCGGTCACCGCGACGAACCACGACGAGACGGCGCGGTAGATCAGCGGGTTCCGGCAGCGCCAGCAATGCGGGTACGGGTGTTCGTAGGTCTCGTGGCGCAGCAGCACCGCGCCCTGGCGGCCGGCGGAACCGGTGCCGTTCTTGAGGTCCTTGATGATGTTCGGGTTGGCGTCGAACACCTGCTGGCCCGCGTAGTCCGAGACGGTCGCGTCGAACTTGCCCTGCGCGTCGACCGGGGTGACCGGGACGATGCCGACCGCGTCGGTGACGGCCTTGTCCTCTTCACCGTAGGCGGGCGCGATGTGGACGACACCGGTGCCGTCCTCGGTGGTCACGTAGTCCGCGGACAGCACGCGGTGTGCGTTCTCGTGCCCGGCGAAGTACGGGAACGGTGGGGCGTAACGGGTTCCGAGCAGTTCGGTCCCGGTGTAGTGCCCGACGACCGTGGGCTCTTCGCCGAGCTCGCGGGCGTAAGAGGCGACCCGCGCTTCGGCGAGCAGGAACCGCTTGCCTTCCTGCGCCTCGGATTCCACGACGACGTACCGCACATCGGGGTGCACCGCGGTCGCGAGGTTGGACGGCAGCGTCCACGGGGTCGTGGTCCAGATCAGCAGATACGTGCCGTCGAGCTCGTTGTCGTTGCCCTCCAGGCGGAAACCGACCGTGACGGCCGGGTCCTGGCGGCTGGCGTAGACCTCGTCGTCCATGCGCAGCTCGTGGTTGGACAGCGGGGTCTCGTCGCGCCAGCAGTAGGGCAGGACGCGGTAGCCCTCGTAGACCAGGCCCTTGTCCCACAGCTGCTTGAACGCCCAGATGACCGACTCCATGTAGGACAGGTCGAGCGTCTTGTAGTCGTTGTCGAAGTCGACCCAGCGCGCCTGGCGGGTGACGTAGTCCTGCCATTCGCCGGTGTAGCGCAGCACGGACTCGCGGCAGGCGTCGTTGAAGACGTCGATGCCCATCGCGTCGATCTCGGACTTCTCGGTGATCCCGAGCTGGCGCATGGCCTCGAGTTCGGCGGGCAGGCCGTGGGTGTCCCAGCCGAAGCGGCGCTCGACGCGCTTGCCCTTCATGGTCTGGTAACGCGGCACCAGGTCCTTCACGTACCCGGTGAGCAGGTGACCGTAGTGCGGGAGGCCGTTCGCGAACGGCGGACCGTCGTAGAAGACGTACTCGTTCGAGCCGTTGACGCCGGGGTCGCGGGCGTCGATGGAGGCCTGGAAGGTCCGATCGGATTCCCAGTACGCGAGGACGCGCTTTTCCGATTCGGGGAACGAAGGCTGGGACGGGACGCCGGTCTCGCCGTCCACCTGTGCCTTGGGATACATCTTCGGTGCTCCTCAGATCCGACACTGCTCGTCTCGTACGGGCTTCCGCCCACACGGGGACGAGACGGCCGTTTCCGGCGCGTTCCGCGGTACCACCCCGCTTGCCCGGCCGGTGGTGTTCCGGCTGGGCCGCTCATTCGACGGCTGTGACGGGCCGTACCCGTCCGGTTCTACTGGGGGCGTGGGCCCTGTTCTTCCGGAGGCTCCCCGGTGATGGCCGGATCGGTGCCAGTTGAGTCAAGGGTAGCGCGCGGGGGCAACCGGGTTGTCCGGGGTGGGCGAAATCCGGGGACGGCGGTGGCCGAGCCGCTCCCCTGTGCGTGATCGTCGCCTTGAGGTTCGGGGATCAAGCGGATCAGGCCGACCCACGCGGCTTCCCCTTCCGCGTGGACGGCGCGAACGATGAACCGTCCTTTCTCGATCTCGACGGATGCCCGCTCGGGCTCTCCGCCGGCGGGATACTCGACGCCCAGTTCCGGTCCCGCGGTCACCGAGTCCATGAGGACCGCGGGGCCGTCGGTTTCCCAATGGCCGCAGTCTTCCCACGGCGTGGCGGGATCGGCGAGGAGTCGTCCGGCTTCGGCGAGCAGGTCGTCCTCGGAGTCGGCTGCGAGCCAGCGAAGGAAGACGCGATGTTCCGGCAGGTAGCAAGTGATGGCGGGTTCATCGCCGAGGACCAGACCTTTCGCCTCGCCGATGGGGAGAGTTTCCGCGAGCGCGCTCACCGCGCAGGCACGGGTCGTAGTCGTCCTCGCCCCCTTCGACGCTTCCTTTCCACTGCGCCAAGGCGGCAAGTTCCGGCATCCAGGCGCGGCCGTGTAGGTCGTTATACAGTCGGCGGAGGCTTCGGAACCGGATGGAGTTCATTGGTGACACGGGCGGTTATTGGGAGGAAGGCAGAGGTGTCGTGCTCATCGCTCGCGCGCCTGCCGGCTTCGAGTGTCGCGAAAGCCACTTTCGGGACGTCAGGCGTCTCGAAAGTGGCTTTCG